>CAMAVF010000158.1 GCA_945861445.1 Planctomicrobium piriforme
CTCCGAATGATGATCAGCCACACGCATACTCGCCTCCATACTCCGAAGATCCATGATCCATGCCCGATTGGCTGGATCGTATGGAGTCTGGGTAGATGGCGCAAGTCAGGGTAGTGGCGCGCGACTAATTTTTGTGGTTGGTATAAGACAGAGGAAACTTCAAATCGTCCGGCATTCGTCACGAAGTCATCCATGATCGATTTGGCCGTGTCAGAAAAGTATCGGAATCGATGACCCAGTCCGTGTTCAATCCGTGTCCATCCGTGGCTAAACCTCTTCGTAATCCGCCATCGATTCTCCAAGAATCGCACGAAGGTCTCTTTCGAGCGTGTGGTCCGAGTACGCGGTCGATCAGCGTTTCTCTTGCACGCCGATATTCAGCCGCACGCCCTCCACTTGAGTCGCGGCCTTGGCTACCTGCTGGACGAATCCGGTTGGAATGTCGCGTTCGGCTTTGATGATGACGTGGCTGCGATTGTCTCGCAGGCCCTGTTCCACGTAATTGCGGACCGAGTCCAGATTGCCTTCCGGACCGCGGCCGTCGCCCAGAATGATGATCGGCGGGCCGCCGATCCCTTCGCGCTGGATGGTGACGATGGTGGCGGTGCGTTCGGGAACTCCCGTTCCAAAATGCGCCTGCGGCACGTCGACATCGGGCGTCCCCTTCATGGTGGATGAAACCATGAAGAAGATCAGCAGCAGGAACACGACATCGATCAAGGAAGTCAGATCCAGCTCACCGTCCAGCGCGCGCTTGGGGGGCGCAAGACTTTCTTCGCCGTCCTCGTCGAGATCGAATATCGGTTGACCGCGACCCATGTGTCAGTTTCCACGGCGTGGCTTGTGGACCAACGCGAAGTCATCCATGAACATGCCCAGTTGATACTGCACTGCGTCCTGGAGTTTGCCAATGCGGACGTGGATCATCGCCTGCAGCATGACCAGCGGAATACACGTCATCAGACCGATGGCCGTCGTCCACAACGCAAAGCTGATGTCGGCCGCCAATGCGGCGGGATCGGTCCCTGATTCACGCGCCACCGTGGCGATCTTTGTGAAGGCCGCGATCATGCCCTGCACGGTTCCCAGCAGTCCCAGCATCGGTGCCGTCTTGATCATCGTGCTGACCCAGGCCATGCGATATTCAAAATCCGCCAGCACATCGCGTTCGAATTTCTCGGCCAGCATCCGTCGAATCTTGGGCAATTCGCGATCGCGATTGGCCAGGGCCACCAGAATCAACTGCGGGACGATCTTGGCCCAATACGGGGGCGAATCGCACACGGCCGACACGTCATCAAATCGCTTCTGGGCCAGCGGTTCTTTGATCTGAGCCAGAAATTCTTCGGCGCGGGCCGGCGAAGCAAATTGCTGCTGCCGGATCCTGCGGACGAGCAGCACGACACAGAAGACCCCATACAACGCAGTCCAGGCCTGCGCCACGTAGATGATGATTTCCGCCGCGCGGAAGACTGCGTTCATGTCCATAGTGGGGCTCTAGCTCGGCAGAGTAGACATCATGGCCCCGCTCGTCAGAACGGGGCCGTCGCGGGTCACTTGAAATAGGTCTGTTGGGTTACGTAGAACTCGTACCCGGTCTCGATTGGCCGGGTCGAAAAATAGGTCCGGCGGATTTCCGCCAACGCTCGCTTCTTATAATCGAGTTCCAAGCGAATCAGTTGCTTTTCGACTTGCGGCGGATAGAACTGCATCAGGACACTCTGCCCGGGTTCAATCTTGGCACGTCTAAACAACTGCAAATCGGCAGTCCGGCGCGCACCACCCTGCCACGTCATATACAGTCGGTTCTCTCCCTTGCCGGAGTTGGTTGTCCGGGAGACGGGAACGGCCTGGGAGAATCGTGACAGGTAAATCAACTTGCCCTCCGCTGTCAACAGTCCCAGTTCAATCCCGAAGAAATCGAGCTGCTTCCCATACTCATCCAGCGTGGAGCGATCACTGTAACTGACGAACCAGCGTTGCTCGCGCGGGACGCCCCCTTTGCCCGAACCAATGCCCAGGGCCCGGCGGCCAGTCCCGCTGGCACTCCCTTTCTTGCCGGCGTTGCGCGTTTGAAACTCGAATTGTTTCTCCGCCTGATTGGTGGCCTCGTCGGCCACATCCATCACGTTCTCCAGAGTCTCCTCGATTTCGGGTTCGGCCGCGTCTTCTTCAGCCAGACTGGCCTGCTCAGTTTCCGGTTCGGGAGATTCGAGCTGCAACGACTCCTCAACGGAACCATCCTCGACACCGCCGCTGACTTCGACAATCTCCACCGGGACGGGTTCCCGGACAGAAACTGGCTGAATGGAAACCCACGCCACCGTCAATGAAAAGACGGCGAGACCCAGCCCGCCCACCATCGCAATCAGCCAGGAGCTGACTTGGTCGTAGCGAGTGACTCGCAGTTCAGGTTGTTGTGCGGGAATGGGAACTGTCATGCCAGTCCATTGTGATTGGCTCGTAGACGGTCACAAAGTGACCGCGAATACAAGCTCGAAGCGCAAGCGAGTGCATTCTCATTGTCCGCAAACGAAATGCACTCGCTTGCGCTTCGAGCTTGTATTCATTCAAATCGCCCGACTCTCGATAGTCAGGCTACGGTTCGGCAGGAGCCTCACCCTCCCGTCACGTTATTCTACTCGCCCGGCGCTACCAAGTCATCTCGCTCATCGTAAGCCCGGATCGACTTGTACCAGTCTCTCCATTTCACGAGTTCACGCTCGCGAGTGACCGCGTCCAGCGGTTCTTCTTTCGCACCAAAATCCTCGACCTGGCGACTGAGGCACCGGAGTGCATTGCGGGCCTCGACATACACGTCCACATCGGGATCTTTTAATCCTTGTATCAAGTGGGGGGCGAGCCGCAAATCATCCGAGCGTCCCAAAGCCCATAATGCGGTCCGCCGGACATCGGGCTCTTTGTGACGGGCCAGCTTTTTCAATCGATCCACCTGGCCGATCAACTCTTCGCGCTTGCCCGTGAGGACCTGTTCCACGATATCAGCCTGAGTCGATTCCAGCAGTGGCAACTGCGGATTTTCCAACTGGGCAAGAAGTTCATCCAGAGGTGATTTCTTCTGCGTGCCCTTGATCTTGCCATCATTGAGTTTCGCGGAATCCAACTGATCGGGCAGACCTCGGCCTCCCACCAGCACTCCGGCCCCGACCTCGACTCGCGGCACCACGTGACGAACCATTTTCGAGGTGGCCCGGGTGAGGAACAAGATCCCGAATGCGGTGGCCGGGACTTCGCCACTTCCATCGGTCCAACCGTGACTGGGCGTTTGAGTCGCGACGAGATGTGCCGCACCTTCCTCGTACCAGTCGTGAATGCCGAAGGTCTGGATCTCCGCCAAAGTCGCCCCACGCTCCAGACCATACAAATAGTAGATGGGGTAGCCCGACGGACGCGTGACTGTAAAGTTGGTGGTCATCCAGTTGACCCCGCGTTCGACCGCCTCGTCGATTTGGGCCAGCTTCACCGTCGGGATGTAGCTGGCATTACGAGCCGAGATGCGGACTTCTTCGCTGCTGGCTTCCGATTCTTCTTCGCGATAGACAGGCTCCAGAATGCCATACCGCTTTCCCGACCGATTGACTTTCTTCGCAGCGGATTCGACCGCCACCCGTTCGCGCGCGTTGGGATACAGGTGCCGGCGAGCGATCCGCAAGCTGCCGATCCCCGCCACCGTCATGCTGTGCATCGAGGCCATCCCGCCACCTCGATTGATATCGGGGTGGTAGCCAAAGCCGCCGTCCTGTTGCTGCGTACGAATATGCCACGCCGCGGCCCGATCCCAGACTTCGGCCGGAACGGCGACCCCGCTCCGTGTGGCTTCCCACAATCCCAGGATCGCATACTGCGAAATGCTGGTATCACCATCGAGCGAGCCAGGGTAATGCCACTGCCCATGCGGACCCTGATTGGCGATCAGATACTTGGCGAGGACCTCGATCTTGGCACGGTGCTTTTTCGGATCGGCATTGGCCAAAGCCAGCAGCGATACGCCCGCTTCATATACGTGATGCTGCTGCGGCGTGAAGGCCACACGCGTGATCCGCGTACCCAGGCGGTCGATGACGGCTTTGATCTGCGGGTTGTCCGGCTTCATCCCGGATTTTAACAACGCCACCGTGGCAATCGCGGCCTCGCCATCGGACTGCGTCACCAACTTGGTCAGCAACATCTGGCTAGCCCGGTCGATGGCAGACTTGATTTGGGCTTCGACTGCACGTCGATTCTCTTGAGACCGGCTCACTTCTGGCAACAGGAACGCCATGCCGCAGAACGCAGCCAAGACCAGCAGTTGAATTCGGCCTGATAGTCGACGCATAAAAGTCTTCCGGGCAGGTCGCCCGAGTCTCCAGAGATTCACTACGGCGCCACGTAGAGCTGCAAGTACCGTTCGGTCTCAGAGACAGTTTTAGGATCCTTCTTGCGCAATTCTTCCAGTAGCTTCTGACCGTGAATCACATAGGCGGGCTGTGGACCTGGACCACCAGGCGTAACTGCTTTGGAGCTGGCCAGCAGATAACGCACAATGGCTCGCTTGACACAGGGGATGTTGTAATCCCCTTCGCCGTACTTGGCCATCACTTTGTCCTGGATCGACCAGTCCTTCCACCTGGCCAGGTCGGCAATCGCCAGGTCCGCCATATCCGCTCGATCCAGCAACAGGCGCATCGATTGTCGCAAACGATCCTCTGAGATCCGACCCTTCCCGTGCCGCCACATGAAACGCACAGCCTGCTGGGCGCCGTACATCTCACTGAACGGGATCCCTTTTTTAACCAGCTTGTGCTGGTCCAGGACGTCCAGTCCTTTCTCCCCCGCGATCAGCAAATATCCGGACATCACGCCATCGATACCAATCCGGAAATCATCGTTTTCGATCAGGACCAATTTCTCCAGCAGTGTCGCATCTTCCGAAGTCCCACAATGGCCGAGTAAGATGCAGTAGAGACCGAGTCGCCCACCCCAAGTTTCCGGATCGGCGATCCATTGGCGGATCTTTTCCCTCGGCAACTGTGCGGCCATTTGTGCGATATCGTTGTGGTCCGCGTTGTCGAACTCCCAGAAGGAATCCGCGGCGATCATCGGTTCAGAGGAGTCCAGAAACTTGAAAAAGTAATCCAGACGCTGCGCTGCCGCAATGCGTGGCAATGGCGCCTCGGCCAAGTAGGTCACACCGGCCTTTGAAATAGGTGTCGAGGTGCCCCACCAAGCAATCCCTTTGGTGGGTGGCTCTTCAAATCCGAACAGAATGAATAAATCCCCGGCCTTCCCTGGGACGTAGTAATCTTTTGTGATCGTCTGATTGACGCTCACTTCCTTCGCGGGCTTCATCAATTGCTGGATTCGAAAAGTCGTACTGCCCACAACCTCTGTCTTGACGCCCTTTTCATTCGTGACGAAACGGTTCTGTTCTCCCTTAACCCATTGAACGACGACTCCAGCGTCAGCGTGCTGAAGCTGCTCAGTCAACGTCAACACCGGGCCGGATGTGAACGCAGAGAGAGGGCCGTTGTGAGTCAGCAACAAGACTGCTGCAACCAGCGACGTTCGGAATCGAGCCGATAGCCGAGGGTTCATCGCAGAGTCTTCCGGTAAGAGATTGGGGCTGCGTATCCTCACGGTACGAAGAAGAATCGCTCGGCTTCAGACACCGTCTTGGGATCCTTCTTCCGCAGTTCCTCCAGCAACTTCTGACCATGAGCCACATGGGCAGGTTGCGGGGCTCCGCCGCCCGCGGCCACGTCCTTTGAGCTGACCAGCATGTAACGCACTATAGCTCGCTTGACGGAGGGAATGTTGTAGTCCCCTTCGCCGTACTTGGCCATCAGCTTGTCCTGGATGCTCCAGTCCTTCCAGCGAGCCAGGTCGGCGATCACCAGATCGGCCATTTCAGGACGGTCCAGCAGAATCCGCATCGACTTCTGCATCCGCTCCGGGGCAATCTTGCCAGGCTCGTAGGTCCACATGAAGCGGACGGCCTGCATGGCCGCGTAGGTCTCGCTGAAGGGAACTTTTTTGTTGGCCAGCTTGTGCTCGTCCAGAACGTCCAGTCCCTTGTCCTTCATGATCAGCAGGTAGCCCCCCATCAGGCCATCAATGCCCAGCCGGAATTCATCCGTCTGCACCAGGATCCGGCTTTCCAGCAATTTGGCGTCTTCAGGAGTCCCGCACAGACCGATCAACATGCCATACAGACCCAGCCGAGTCCCCGGGGTTTCCGGATCGGCAATCCACTTGCGGATCTTCTCCTTGGGCAATTGTGCGGCGAGTTGTCCGATATCTTTGTACTGAGCATTCGCGAATTCGCCGAAGGCATCGTTGGCGATGATCGGATCGGGATATTCGAGAAACTTCAGGAAGTAGGCCAGCCGTTTCCCGGGGGGCGCTTCGGGCGAGGGCGCCTGCGAGATGTAATTGAAGCTGGTTTCCGAAACCTCCAGTGGACTGCCCCATTCGAGCTCTTTGCCGTTGGTCGTGCCCAGCAGCATGAAGAGGTCACCAACCTTGCCCGTGCGATAACGATCGAGGGTCACCTTCTGATCCTTCGCCAGATTCTTCGGACCTTTCACGATTTGCTGAATCTGATAGACGGTCGAGCCCGGTTTCGCTTCGGTATCCTTCTCACCCCCGACCCATTGGACCAGCACCGCTGCATCGGCCGCACCAAGTTGCTCAGTCAGGGTCATCTGGGCAGGTCCACAGAGCGGACATGCCTGGGCTTGCGGCAAGGGAAAAGCGGACGCGGCCACGAGCAATGTAGCGGCAGCCAGAGACGTTCGGAAGCGATTTGAAAGTTGACTGAACATCGGAAAGTTCTCCGAAAGACGGCGAAAGTTTGCGGGTGGCGGCGGCGGTCGATGGGATTTTGGATTCCTGTCGAACCACATGGTCTCTGGACTCGTAGCCTGACTCTCCAGAGTCGGGCATTGTTATCGTAATGCGCCCGACTCTGGAGAGTCAGGCTACGGTTCGGCTCTCTGCCGTTCTATTTCTTGATAATTTGCGCATCGTCCAGAAAGTAGAACCGGTCAATCTCAGTTGTCCCCTCCAGAACGATGGGCTCAATCCGAAAAATGCCTTCCACATCGAAAGCCTTGTTTTCGATATAGCTGGCGCTCGTCCCGGATTTCATGGTCGTTTCGATAAGATAATAGATCGTGGGGTTCGGACCGAAGCAGCAGGCGCTGGTGTCCCGACACAGCACGAAGCGCTTGATTCCCTCGGTCTGCAGCGCCGATCCGGGATGCATGTAACCCCGCAGGCGGACGCGTTGACCATTCAGCTTATTCAGCCACTCGGGCATTTGCTTCGGGATGTCAGCAGTCAACTTCTTGGTGTTGAGTACCAATTCAATGTCGATATCGTTGAAGTCGACCCGCAGCGCCTTGTTGGGGCCTTCCGGCCGGAATTCCTTCTTCGGAACCAGAACCGTGATCTTTCCCAAGGGAGGCTTGTTGCTCTTGGCGGCAGCATCATCCTTCTTGGTCGCGGCTTCTTTCTTTTCGGCCGCTACGCCCATCACAAATGCTCCGCACAGCAACAGGCCCAGCGAACAGCCCAGCAGGGCTCGCGACCACGTAGCAGTCCAGCGGAGCAATTGGTGGCGTTTGATCATTTGAAATACTCAGCTTCGAGAGAATAGAGCGAGGAGATCTGGCCCCCGATGACGACCTTCTTGGCCCGGAACGTACCCGCCACATTCACCAGCGACAATTCCCGGTGGGTGGCTCGGGTGTCGTTCACAAACTCCACAGCGATGATATCTGTGATCGCGGGGTTGCCGCCAAAGCAGCACTGTGCAGTATCCTTGCAAAGCGTGAACTGTTTCAAGTTCGTTTTAGATTTCCCGGGGTACATATACCCTTTTATGAAAATCTTTTGTCCATCCAGACTCTTCGCGTCCGGGTGAATTCGCGTCTGACCGTCTTCAATGATCGGCTTCTGTTCGGCGAGCCACCGGAAGCTCAGCCGTTCATATCCTTCGGGAACTTCGGTGGCGTAAGTATAGGCATGCAGGCTGGTTCCGGCCAAAAGGCAAACAGACGAGAGGACCAGACCACTCATGGTCAGCTTAAATCCCCCATATTCCCCGTGAGCGCGAGCAATCTGCCGCCATCCCAGGACGCCAAGAATCACGCCGGACAAGGGGACCGACATGCCGGCGACTGACGCCAAACCCACGATCGAACACAACCCGATGATCAACGATACGGGTGCCAGCACGGGAATAGGGCGGTACGAAAACTCGTTCTGCCCATCCAGTTCAGGACTGGCGAAGGCATCTGACTGCAACTCACTCGTACTCATGGACGCAGACGCCCCTCGATCTTCAACGGTGACTGGTGCCAAATCTGTCGCCATCATAAAAGTGCTCCCGACAACTCGCAATTATAACCGATTTTCTCGCAAACCCAAAATATTCTGCCTTCACGCGTGCAGGGCCTTCGCTACGTCTGTGCGGTAGGCTGTCATTCCGGGGACGATTCCCACCAGCGATGCCAGTGCGATAAGTACTGGCAGGATCACCAGTTCCAACGTTTCGAACGCCCACGGATCGATCAGCAGACCCGTCCGGACTTCCAGAATGGGCGCCGCAATCACCACCATGCCGTGTCCTAATAATACGCCGAACAGGCCGCCCCCGACGCACAACAAAATCGATTCCAGGAAAATGATCGCAAACACGGTCGTTCGCTGGGCTCCCAAGGCCCGCATGACAGCGATTTCTCGTCGGCGATCGGCCATCGAATTGTAGATGCTGACAAAAATTCCAACTCCCGAAACCACCAGGATCAGGGCCGTCATGATCACCAGCAACGTCCGCACGTTGCCGACGACGTTGTTCAGAATCCAGTTGATTTCCTGGAAGGGAATCGCGGCCTGTGCATAGGGACCCTCGTTTATGGTGGCTCGCAGCATGATCGAAGCCGTATCGTGCTTGGCATTGATCAGAATGGCGGTCACCTCTTTCTGCTCATCCGGCAGTTCGTGGTGATGGTGCGCGTGATCATGGCCAGCATGATCGTGCTGTTCCTTTTTGGGGGCGACAGTCGCCTTCGGAGCTGCCTCGACCACGACTTTCTTGGCCCCGCCCGACGCTTGTTGAGCCGCTTCGAACGCGGCGGCTTTCGCAGCCGCTTCATCCGCGGGCTTTTCATGGCCGGCGATTTGATAAAAGCCGTCGATGTGAATGTAGACGCCGTTGTCGTTCGGTGTCCCGGTGGGCGCCAGAACGCCGACAACCGTGAATTTCTCGTCGTGAACGTGGTCGTCGTCAGCGACACCGTGGGCGGGTTGGAAGGTCGATCCGATTTTCCAACCGTTCGTCTTGGCGACTTGCGAGCCGATCACCGCATCGAAGTCATCTTCCAGGAAGTGGCCGCGGACTCGGAACTTCTTGTCCGGGTGATAATCGACTTCAAAGAACTCCGGTGATGTGCCGATGATGCGGAAATTGCCTTCCATCGTCACATCACCCATGCAAATGGGAATGGCGTTCTCCACCCTTGGATTGGCCTTCAATTCCTTGTAATACAGGTAGGGAATGTTCTCGACTGGGCTGCTGAGGTGATAGATTGTGTTCAGCACCAGTTGCAGCGGGCTGCCCTTGGCCCCGACGACGAGATGGTAGCCACTGGCGTTCTGGCTGAAGATCCGATCGACGATGCCATGCACGACCAGCACAGAAACCATCAGGGTTACCCCCAACGCGACACTCAACGCCGTCAGAAACGACGCCAAAGCTCGCTGGCGAATGCTCTTCCAGGCAATCGTCACGAGATTCATAGGGGGTTCTCTTCCTAAAGGAGTTGGTATCCATGTGCCAGGTGTGACCTGACCGTTCAAACAAAGAGCCCTGGGACTGACGGTATCCAGCTCACCTGATCATTTCGATGATTTGGAGAATCCACTTGCCATTTTCCGCAGTTATTGTGGGTGGTTGAAATCCTTCAGACGTTCGACCCGCGGAAATTGCCCGGCGACTTCCGGCGAGTGCGTCACCAGCAACAACGCGCAATTGTGTTCGCGGCAGGCTTCGCGAATGAGTTCCAGCACTTTGGTCTGGTGTTGCGCATCGATGCTGGCGGTCGGTTCATCTGCCAGCAGCAAGGCGGGCCGATTGACGAGCGACCGGGCCACGGCGACTCGCTGTTGCTCGCCCACTGACAACGTAGCCGGCCGATGCTGCAACCGATGAGACAGCCCAACCCGGTCGAGCAGGTCTTTTGCGCGTTTGGTGTCAGATTTTTGTCCCGAAAAACTCATTCCGAGCAGGACATTTTCCAAAGCCGTAAAGGCGGGCAGCAGATTGAAGGTCTGGAAGATGAAGCCGATCTTGAGGGCTCGAAACCGGTCACGGGCCGGTTCCGAGAGGCGCGTCACATCGGTGTTGCCAATGACCACCTGGCCAGCATCGGGCACGGTAATCCCCGAAATGACATTGAGCAACGTGGTTTTACCGCCGCCACTTTCGCCGACCAGGGCGACTTGCTCGCCGGTTTGGAGGGTGAACTCGGTGATCCCGAGAATCGGCAGTCGCGTGCCGTCTTGTTCCACGTAAGTTTTGCGCACATCCTTGAGGCGTAATGACATAGGTTCCGAATCCTCAATTCGCCCGACACACTTGTTCCACACCAGTCGCTGATCAGTTTACGAAACCCAACCGCCTGCCGTTTGGTGTTTCTTTAGCGTTTCAAGGCTGCGTGGGCGTCACGTAGAAGTTCTTCGGTTTGATCCCAGCCAATGCAGCCGTCGGTGATGGAGATTCCATACTTGAGTTGCGACAGGTCCGAGGTCAGTTTTTGACTGCCGGCGACCAGGTTGCTCTCCAGCATCAGGCCGACGATATGTTTATTGCCCTCGGCACGCTGGGCAACAGCATCGCGCCAGACTGTCGCTTGCTTGGTGTAGTCCTTGTCGGAATTGGCGTGACTGCAGTCGACCATCAGGAAGGGGGGCAGTTTCACCGCACTGAGGGCCTCGGCAGCCGCTTTGACATTCTGCGCATCGTAGTTCGGGCCGCTTCGGCCACCGCGCAGAATGAGATGTCCATACGGATTCCCGGTGGTATGAATGACACAAGTCCGGCCGTCGGTGTCGATCCCCAGAAAACTATGTGGGTTCTGAGCGGCCTGCATCGCCTGAATGGCGATTTCCAGGTTCCCGTCAGTCCCGTTCTTGTAACCGACTGGCATCGACAGGCCACTCGCCATTTGACGATGCGTTTGCGATTCCGTGGTCCGGGCCCCAATCGCCGCCCAGGTGACCAGATCGGCCACGTATTGCGGAGTGATCGGTTCGAGCATTTCGGTGGCAGCCGGCATCCCCATTTCATTGATCTTCAAGAGGAGCTGTCGAGCGCGCCGGAGCCCCGTTTCGATATCGAACGAACCGTCCAGTCCGGGGTCGTTGATCAGGCCCTTCCAACCCATCACGGTGCGCGGCTTCTCGAAGTAAACTCGCATAATCACGAGAGTAGTCGATTTGATATCCTCGGAAACGGCCTGTAGTTTTTGGGCATACTCGACTGCCGCGTGTTCATCGTGGATCGAGCACGGACCAACCACTGCCAGGAGCCGCGGATCTTCGCCAGCCAACACCCGAATCAGCTCGTCCCGACCCCGAACCACGGTGTGGTTGGCGGCGACGGACATCGGGATCTGCTGCAGCAAATCGCGCGGCGAAATCAAAGGAGTGGTACCTCGGATGTGAATTTGTTGAGTCGGTTGCACTGAATAAAACTCCGCGCGGGGAACGTGCGCTTGTGATCAAAGAAAAACGGGTTGTTTCAAAACTTTCAAATTGGGCCCGCGAGTCGGCGGCTGGTCTAGCTGAAGTTCTCTCGATGAGAAGACTTACAATTGTGTGAAACACCGCAGCCGCTGTCCAGCCAGCGCCCCAGACACGATTCGCGGTCACCTTGTATGCGTAACTTATTTCTGGGGCTGGATTAACTGCAAAACCCGCGGATCGTCCAAGCGATTTGCCACCAGGGTGGCATTGCGGAAATCGTGATGGATGGTGTGTTCATGCGGCACGGCAACAGCGACAGCCCCCGCTCCGGCTGCCGCGTTGATTCCGTTTTGACTGTCTTCCAGAACCATCATCTCCGAGGGCGCGATGCCCAATCGATGGGCCGCTTTCAAATAGATTTCCGGATGTGGCTTACCCTGCGTCACGTCTTCCGAAGCCAGAATCACGTCGAACCGCGGCAGCAAACCGAATGGTCCGACTACCCGTTGCACATAAGCGTGCGATGACGACGTGGCAACACCTTTGGGTAGCTTGTGGCCGTCGATGAATTCCAGCAGTTCATGCAATCCGGGCATCGGGGCCAGTCGATCGGCGGCCGTTTCGAAAAACAGGTTGTGCGATTCTTCGAGCAGCTCGTCGACCGTGTCTTTCAGGGAATGCATCTCAATCATGAAGCCCAGGGACTCCTGCGCCCGTCGGCCGATCATCGCCAGCTTCAAATCGGGAGTCATCAATTTACCGCGTCGCCGCAGCAGTTCTTCGCCGACTTGATCGTAGATCATTTCGGTATTGAACATCAGCCCGTCGAGATCAAACACCACCGCACGAATCGACATGAATTTCCTTCAAAAACTGATCTACCTTGCCTAAATGACGGGCGGTGCCTGGCGGCGATAACTGAGATCGAGAATCTCCATCGGATGTGCGACCCAGACTTTGTGTCCCGCTTTGCGGATGGAGGCCTGAATCTGCAGCGAACATCCCGCATTGCCGGTGATCACCACCTGCGGCTTCGTGGCCAGGATGTGACTGAGTTTCCGCTCGGCCAAACGATCGGACATTTCCGGCTCAGTCAAATTATAACTGCCGGCGGCCCCGCAGCAGATTTCGGATTCGACGAGAGGAATCAGTTCCAATCCGGGCACGAGCGACAACAGATCGCGCGGTTGCTCACGGATTTTCTGGGCATGCACCAGGTGGCAGGCGTCGTGGTACGTCGCTCGCAAATTGATTTCGCCCATCGGTTTGATGGGGCCGAGCTCAGCGAGGAACTCCGAAATGTCCTTCACTTTGTGTGAAAACTTTCCGAGCTGTTGTTCCTGGGAATGATCGCTCGGGGCCACTTCATGGGCGATGTGGCCGTAATCCTTCAACATGGCGCCGCACCCCGCGACGTTGATCACGACGGCATCCAGGTCGTCCGGGAAGGCGACCGAATTCTGCCGGGCAAATTCCAGTGCGGGCAAGTCGGCTCCGCTGTGATAATGAATCGCCCCGCAACACGCTTGACTCTTGGGAATGACGACGTCGCAGCCATTGGCCTGCAGCACGCGGGCCGTCGCCCAGTTGACGTGGCTGAACATGGCGTCGGCGACGCAGCCGGTAAACAACCCCACACGCGCCCGCCGCGGACCGATCGCCGGCAGGACGTCGGGGAAACGCGGCATCGCAGGTTGCAGACGCGGCAACTGGGATTGCATGCGCTGCAGACGTTGCGGCAGCAGCTTCGTCAAACCGATGTTTTCGACGAACCGATCGAGACCGAGTTTCTGCATAATCCGCGCCGGCCATAACGCCCAGCGCATGCGTTCGGGGTAGGGAAACAGACCGTACATGATCCAGCGATTGAACCAGCCCTTCGCGGCATCGTTACCTCGACGCGCTTCGGCCTTCTGCATGTCAACGCGAAACGGTTCAATCAGGCGGCCGTACTGCACGCCCGACGGGCAAGCGGTTTCGCAACTGCGGCAATCGAGACACAGGTCAAGATGCCGCTTGACGGTGTTAGTCATTTCCAGGCGACCGTCGGTCACCGCCCGCATCAAATAGATACGGCCGCGGGGACTGTTGTTCTCGTCCCCGGTTTCCAGGTACGTTGGACAGGCCGACGTGCAGAGCCCGCAATGGACGCAATCCAGGAATTTCTCGTATTCCACTGTCGCGCCCAGACGCGGGATCTCGGGAACCGTCGTGGTGGGCAAGGTTGGCTGTTCGGCTGGCATTGCGCTGGGGAGTTCGCTATCAAAGAGGTTCGTTAGTCAGTTCGCAGCACGGGTATTCTAGCGAACGGTCCAGTGCCGGACTACTTTGGATCGTTTGTTATTGGTCCTTTGTCCTTTGTCCTTTGTCCTTTGTCCTTGGTCCTTGGTCCTTGGTCCTTGGTACTTGGTCCTTGGTCCTTGGTCCTTGGTCCTTGGTCCTTGGTCCTTGGTCCTTTGATCGGGTGAGCCGTGAGGCAGCGGACCATTTGCCAGGCGCACGGTCCGCGGCATGACGGCACCCGGCTCACCAGGGTTGTTACGTCTCGATGTCCTTGCTCCAAGGGCAAAGGACCAATGACAAACAACTAACCCTATGACAAACGTATCGGCACCCGCTAATATAAAATCGACCGCCAAACTTTCCCGCCTGCTTGGAGTTTTCCGCATGATTCGGCTGCTCTCCCTGTTTTGCCTCCTCGCGTGTTTGCCACTCAATCCTCTGCTGGCCGCCGACAGTGACTGGTCGACCGTGGCCGTGCCCGGCGTCTGGGAACAGGCGGCCGGCGGCAAGTTCGAAAAATATGACGGAATTGCCTGGTATCGGTGCTCGGTCAAAGTGCCTGTCGACTGGCGCGGCCGCGACCTGCAGTTGAAGGTCCAGAAGATTGACGAGGCCTATGAAGCCTTTATAAACGGCCGGAAAGTGGGAGGCGAAGGGGCATTTCCTCCGAACTACAAAAGCGGACTCAGCGACCGGGCGGTCAGCTTGACGGTCCCCGCGGATATCGTGAAAGTCGGCGATTGGAACACGGTCGCCATTCGTATTTACGATCACGACGGACAAGGGGGCTTCAAGGGTCTCGCGCCGTTCCTGGGTGACGATGTCCGGGCGATCGAATTGAAGGGAGATTGGCTGTTCCGAACGGGTGATGATCCCGCCTG
>CAMAVF010000159.1 GCA_945861445.1 Planctomicrobium piriforme
TTCGGCAGCATCTGCTGCGGTGAGAGGGGAATGCTGTTGGAGACCACGATCTCCTTGATTGGTGCGGCTCCCAGATTTTCGACCGCCTTGCCGCACAGCACGGGGTGCGTGGCACAGACGTAGATCTCGGCGGCGCCAAACTGCTTGACAACGGCGACCGCGCCCGCAATCGAACCGCCCGTCGTGATCATGTCATCGAACAACAACGCAATCCGGCCATCGATCGGACCGCCGATCAGATGGGCCTGCTTGGTTTGCGTCGCACTGAAACGCCGCTTGTCGACGATTGCCAGTTCGCCCCCCAGATGCTGCAGATGTTGCAGCGTCCGTTTGATGCTCCCTTCGTCCGGACTGACGATCACCAGCCGCTCGGCAGGTAGATTGAGCTTCTTGAAATAGTCGTCCAGCACGGGTGCCGAATAGAGGTGATCGACGGGGACATCGAAGAAGCCCTGAATCTGTGCGGCGTGCAGATCGACGGTCAGGACACGATCGGCTCCGGCGTTGACGATCAGGTTCGCCGTCAGCTTGGCCGTGATCGGCACGCGGCCCGAATCCTTCCGGTCTTGCCGAGCATATCCGAAGTAGGGGATCACGGCCGTGATGCGTGCGGCACTGGCCCGCTTGCACGCGTCGATCATGATCAGCAGTTCCATCAGGTTTTCATTGACGGGCGGACACGTCGGCTGGATCAGGAACACGTCGCAACCGCGAATGTTCTGATTGATTTTCACCCCAATTTCGCCGTCCGGAAAGTTCCACACCTCAATGGCCCCCAGGTTTAATCCCAGGTAGTCGCCAATCTCCGTCGCGAGTTTCGGGTGAGCGCGACCGCTAATCAGGGTCAAGTGGTCGTACATGAGGATTCCAGGTTACGGACTGACAAGATCGTTGCGCGAGGAGCTTCGCGAATTCTATCCGATTCGACCGGCTGCTGTCTCTGGTGGCCAAGATCGTGGCATGGGTCCCCCGACCCGTCCGAGTTCGTAACCTTCGACGTGGCACATGATACGGCATCGCGAATGCGTTATTCTCGAGATGCGATGTTTTGCACGGGCGGAAGTTCGCAAAGAATCCCTGGAAATCTTCGGATCGGTCGTGATGGGCCTCGGACGGGTCGGAGACCCATCCCACGAAGATCACTCGACCGATGTGAACGGTTTCACAATCGCTCCGTCGGCCAATACGGCCGTAGCTGCGATGACCGCATGCGGGCCGATCTGGCAATTTGATCCAATCCGCGCTGCGCCGTGAATCACGGTGAAGGGATGAATGACCGTGTCGGGGCCAATCGTCGCGCGGGGATCAATCAGCGTCTGTTCCGGACAGACGATCGTCACTCCTTCGGCCATGTAGCGAGCCAGGGCGACTCGCTGCATGTGCTGGGTGACCTCGGCCAACTGCTGGCGGGTGTTGACCCCCAGGGCCTCGGAAATATCCAGGCGTGGGCTGGCGATGACCGTGGCTCCCTGGGATTTGAGTATCCCGCAGCAGTCTGTCAGGTAATACTCGCCCTGCTTATTGTTCGGCTGCAGTTGATCCAGTGCGGCCAGCAGTGACCGGCAATCGAAAACGTAACAACCGACGTTGATTTCGGTGATTTGCCGTTCGTCGGGGGTGGCGTCCTTCTCTTCGACGATCTTGAGGAACGTCCCTGCCGCATCGCGCACAATCCGGCCCAGGCCGAAGTTATTCGCGGTGTGGGCGGTGCCGATGACGCACGCGGCCTGCTGTTGACGAAAGTCCTCCAGCAAGCCCGCGAACGAACTGCTGCGCATCAGCGGGGCATCTCCCGTCAGGATCATCACGGCACCGTCGTGAGCACGCAGCGCGTCGCGGCACATCATGACGGCATGGCCGGTTCCCTTTTGTTCGGACTGCAGGGCAAACTCGACATCGGCCTGTCCCGACAGAGCGGCCCGGACCTGATCCGCCGCATGCCCGACAATCGCCACGATCCGTCCCACGCCCGCAGCGCGGGCCGCGTCCAGCACGTATTCGATCATGGGCCGGCCGCAAACGGGATGCAGCACCTTGGGCACCGCGGACTTCATCCGGGTACTTTTTCCGGCGGCCAGAACGAGAGCAACAGGGGCTTCCATGCGAATCTTCTTCGAAGTAGGTGCGCAGAGATAAATATGTAGTAGGCGAGCCCGGTGGCGTAAGTCCTGAGATTCTGCAAGCAACTCCACAGATTCAGGGCGTGACAGAAGAATCCGGGGGCTTACGCCGCCCGGCTCGCTTGCGCAAGTTATTTTAGATATTACTTCTTTTTCGAGGTTTTTGGCGAGGTCGGTCCGAACATCCGCACTGCGGACGGGGCCATCGTTGCGCGGCCCGTGTCGGAGTGGATTTCGGTTTCGCGTTCTGCCGATTGGGCCGGGCGAGGTTGTGGCGTGCCGCGAACCAGGGTGGCATTGCTGGCATCCGACGTCCGTGGAAACGGCTTCGGGACTGCAGAAATCTCTGGCGCCGGGGCCGAACCTGGCCAGCGACGACGGTTGGGTTTCAACACCAGCGAGGGCGGAACGTCCTCCTGAAAGAACAGATACGGCGTCAGCACGCGAGCCAGTCCCGGTTGATTGTAGAACCACGGCCAGACATGCCGGGCCCCCAGGATCGGCGACACTTCGACGTCACGAATCTTCGTATAATTGGCCCCCATCAATTGCTGGTCCCGCGAGCTGAAGCCCACTCGGCCCAGCGATTCGCTGCTGATCGGCAGTTGCAACAAGTATAAGCGTAACGCGAAATCATTGCGATTTCGCAGATTGACCAGACTTTCGACGTTTTCCAGGGCTCGGCCGTAGCGTTGGTTCGGATCGAGCCAATCGTGATCCAGCGCAGCGGCGGCCGTCATGGCTCGCACCCGTGGCCAGGGTGTGGTGCGATTCTCCATGCGATACCCAAATATGTCGCCCCCTCCCACCAGATGCATGGCCGACACGACCGTGCGGGCGCCGTGGCTATGACCAATCAGACTGACCGATGTCTCCGTCGGCATCCGCGACAGGACACGTGCCAGATACAGACCATTATAGGCACTGCGTCGTCCGAGCAATGTGAAATCGACCGGGGCCACCAACAGCAGCGGCCGATCGCTGGGCCATGTCATCAGCACCATTTGAAATGGCGTGTTCGGCTGAGCCTTCTTCAGCCACTCGTAGGTTTGGTGCCCATCCGCGAGCATGTGTTCCCAACTGACCAGGCTGCCGTGAACCAGGATGCACACCGGCACATCCGGCCGCAACGAGGAATAGAAATCGTTGGGATTCCTCAGCCCCCCCTTACCGGTGGGACCGTAGTAGTAAAACTGGGTACATTGATCCGCAGCACACGGGCTGCCAAACTGGGGGCAGTTGCGTGAACTGATAATCCAGTAATTGGGCGGCATCGTCGCCTTGCGACTGGGTGCGGAATTCGGTTCGGTCGCATAGTCCCAGACGGGATCATAGAACTCGGGTTCTTTACCGGTGGGACTGGGTTTTCGAGCCGGGATTCCACTGGGAGGAAAATCGGCCGGTTCCGGGAGTTGCGGTCCAATTTGAGGCACTGCGATGAATGGCTCGCCGACGTCGACACTCTGCTCATTCCCCGCCGGATCAATCAGAATCGGCCCCAGCGTGGCAGGCGAATCCGAGTTCTGAGCGAAACAGGGGACGGACAAGACACACCACGCTACCCAGCAGGCCCAGAATCGGCAACTGGCTCGGCAAGTTCGGACTTGTCGTGCTGAGTTTTGCATGAAGGTTGGTGCTGGCATGACGTAAGGGGAACACGAGCTAGAAGAGTCCGTGAACTAAAAGTCACGAACGACGCAGGTAGCCTACCTCACGAATCTTGGCCCATGTTTTCTGTCAATGAGGCAAAACGGCAACAACTGCCGACAACACATCAACCACGACAAATATCCGGAAATCAACGACTACGCCGATTGTGCCGAGATTTCTCAACATTCCTTCATCGGACTTCTGACTGCAATTCTGCCGCTGCCGACGTTGCAAGCGGTAAAGTCTGCCCAGTCAGAACGACAACGGCGGCGGCGCACTCGCCCGCCATCGCCGTAGAGGTTAACCTTAAGGTCTTAACGATTGGTGCAAGTTCATGGGCTGACAAGGATTTGAGAATGCGTTTGTTGGAAGGAACCGCCTGGGACAGGCCCCCGCGGTGTGAACGCTGTGAGCGACTGGAATCGGAATGCCAGTGTCCGCCGCTGGCCGCGCCCAGCACGTTGATTCCCCCCAAACAGCAAACGGCGCGCCTGGCCCTTGAGAAGCGCAAAAAGGGGAAACTGGTGACGGTCGTCCGTGGACTTTCGGCAACAGGCAACGATCTCCCCGCCTTGCTCTCGCGGCTGAAGACGACAATCGGAGCCGGAGGCACCATCGAAGGCGAGGAACTCGAAATCCAGGGAACACACCTGGAACGAGTTCGCCATTTACTCGAGCAAATGGGGTACAAGGTGAAGGGGTAGATTCTGAGAGAGACGATTCGTTCCCCCCTTCGAGCTTGCCTCGATGGAAACGGGCCTTTGCACTACGTCGGTGATTTCCCGCGTAGTGCAAAGGCCCTGATCCACCGAGACGAGCTCGGTGGGGTGGGTGTCATGAGATCTAGCCCGCGAATTTCTTATGACGATCCGCTAAAACATCCTTCACGGCTTAGACCTCGATTACACAGATCCCCGGTTCCCAAAATAAAAGACCACACCATGTCCGCTGCTCAACAAGTTCGTGAATATCCTGCCACGATGACCTGGCAGGGAACTGCCTCGGGAACACTGCGGCTGATTGATCAGACACTCTTGCCAGTCGAATACCTGGAAATCGAACTGACCGACGTCGCCCAGGTCTTCGAAGCCATCCGTTCGTTGCGTGTCCGCGGTGCCCCTGCGATCGGCTGTGCGGCCGCCTATGGGTTGGTGATCGGGTTGCAAGAATCGGTCGCCTTGCCGCGTGCCGAATTCGATGCGAAAGTCACCGCAGTCGCCGACTACCTCGCGACGAGCCGTCCGACCGCCGTCAATCTGTTCTGGGCGTTGGATCGGATGCGACGCGTCGTGCCGCAGTCCGCTGGGCTGTCCACGCCCGAATTGCTGGACCGCTTGTTGGAAGAGGCTCGGGCGATTGAAGTCGAGGATCGCGAAATGTGTGCGGCGATTGGTCGACACGGAGCAGCACTGTTGAAAGACGGACAGGGGGTCCTGACCCATTGCAACGCCGGTGGCCTGGCGACAGCGGGTGATGGCACCGCGCTGGCAGTCATCTTCGCTGCGGCGGCCCAAGGCAAGACGCTGCAAGTCTATGCTGATGAAACGCGACCGCTGCTGCAGGGAGCCCGACTGACCGCGTGGGAATTGCAGCAACGTGGTGTCCCGGTCACGTTGATCTGCGACAACATGGCGGGCTGGGTCATGCATGAAGGACGCGTGCAGGCCGTCATCGTTGGAGCCGATCGCATCACTGCGAATGGCGACGCCGCGAACAAGATCGGCACTTATTCTGTCGCCTTGCTGGCGAAAGCCCACGGCATTCCGTTCTACGTGGCCGCTCCGACGAGCACGTTTGATCTCACGTTGGCCACCGGTGCGGAAATCCCGATTGAGCAACGCTCCTCACGAGAGATCACCCACGGATTCGGGAAACAGACGGCTCCGGACGGAGTGAATGTCTACAACCCCGCGTTCGATGTGACTCCAGCGGAACTGATTGCCGCCATTATCACCGAACGTGGTTTGATTCAACCGATAACTGTGGCACGGGTTCGGGAGATGGTTGGCTGAGGGGTGCAGCCGCTAAATGGTGGAGCGTTTGCCAAACTGAGCGAAGCGTGGCTCCCCCCCTTTATAAACTCTAACAAAACCTCTACGTCAGTTCAGAAGCGCGTGAAATATCGCGGTCCTGAACTTCCCACAACCGGTTTTGTTAGAGCCTCTTAGCTTAGTCATTTCTTAGTCATTCTGGTTTCGTCATTCGTCATTCCCTTATCCACTTCATCCAGATGAGCCACCAATATCCGTCGCACCTCCCGCGTGGTGTGCATTGCCTGATGGACCTTCGAATGTTCTGCCTGCACGATCAACTCAGACCGCACGCCGTCCAGATGGGCACTCGCATACGACACGACGCCGTCCGTCTGATCCTCGGCTTTACTATGCAGCCCGGCGACTGATCCGTCCGTGGTGGGCAGCATCCCGATGATGGAATGATACGACACTTCGGCCGGCGGCGATTTGGCAAGTAGAATCTGCAGCGCACGCGAATCCGGGGCCAGCAACTCGACGCTGCTCGGAACGTGGCCGCCGGGCAGGTCTGGAATCTTCAGGATCATCTCGCGCGAGGCTTCCGCCAGCGAACTGCGCAGATGGACGACGCGCGTCGCGATCTGCCCCGGCAGCCCGGGACTCAACGCCGATCCGTGATGCGGGGTCGCGATGAAGACGACCCGCTTCACGCTCGGTTGGCGCTGGAAAAAGAACGCTCGCCGCAGTTCCGCCTGGACCTTAGGGCTCAGATCCAGCTCGTCAAACGGCTTCTCGCTGACGACGCGAAACAAATCGTCGCCACCATCAATCGTCATCAGCTTGCACAACAGTCCGCCCATGCTGTGACCCAGCAGCACCGTCTGATCGAACGCGGCGTCCTGGTGTTCGGGATCCAGATCCTGTCGCAGCTTCACGAGGGCTTCGCGGAAGTCGGCCGCTGATGTGGGGAACGGGTCCCCGGTGGGATAGAAATAAGACCAGAACTGATAGCGGTCCCGCAGCGTGGGATCGGCGAGCAAATCATTAAACAACGGCGCCCAGGTGATCGGTGACGATGCCAGGCCATGCACGAAGATGACGGGGATCTTTCCAGGCTGATACGGTTCCAGCATGCGGATGCCGGAGTATTCCCGCATGCTGTCGGAGCGGAGAAACCCGACGTAGGCCAGCAAATCGAACTGTGTGCGAGACACCGTACTGGCCAGCGGCGTGGTGAAGTCCGCGGCCAGGTTCATGGTTTGTCCCTGGACGACCGTGGTGGGGACAGTCAACGAATTGGCGACTTGCACTCGGGTGGGGACTTTCGACCCCGCTTCGAAATGCAGCACGACCGTCGCGGCGAACGAAACCAGGTCGGGCGTGTAGTGCGTGCCCTCTGGCTCTGGCTGCTCTTTGCGATGAATCAGGACCGGCACCCCGACCCCTTGAAACAGGTGTCCGCGTTCAATTCCCACGACTTCCAAGTCATCGCACAGTTCCACCTTGCCGAACTCGGCCACATCCCGCACGAAGCCCTCTTGTTCCACCGGCACGGACTCACCCGAACCCGGCAGGACCCAGTGCGATTGCGGATCCAGCGAACCTGACTTCAATGCCAGCCGCAGACACTGTGCGACCGCTCCGTTATACAGGTCCGTCATCCGCTGCACCTGGACCTCGAGAGTATCCTGCCGCCCGAGCATCAGGTACGACTGACGGGCGGACATGAGATACCAGTAGAATGCCTCGTCGGTGGAGTGGAGTTGAGTCGTCCGCCCCGCGTGATAGGCGACCTCGGCCGTCGCCAGCAGTTTGGCCGGGTCGGAATCGGTGCCGGGATCATCCAGCATGGCCTTCAGCGCGACCTTATCCGGCCGATCGCTGCTCATCAGCAGACGCGATTCGGGCGAGATCGAACGATACACGAGCAGATCGGGCCGCGTGATACGGCGCACTCCGATACCCGAACAACCGTCCAGAACAAGCAGGCAAATTAGAATTGCCCAAGTTCCCAGCAGCCGTCGGCGCCGCCACAGATTAACTTGGGCCATGACAGGGCCTTGGGACTACGAACAGACGAAGACGCCTGGGGGACAGGTCCAGGCGGCGAGAGGAATATCGCAGATCGCCTTTTAAGGCAAGATCAAATCAGACCGAATGGCGGAAGCATCCAAGCACAGCAGCTCAATTCTATCATAAGTCCCATCCGTCCCATAAGTCCCATCTCTTGTATGGGACTTATGGGATTTACGGTCGATCAACCCGCGCAGTTTTCGCACCCGATTTCACGTTCAGTTCAAAGCAGGCAATCTCTTCCGCATTGCGGATAAACAGTTTTCCATGGGCAATGACCGGGTGGTTCCACGTCTTCCCTTCGATCACCTTCAGCCGTGCAATCTCCCGATGCTGCTTCGGCTGCGCTTCCACCAGGACGACTTCACCCGTTTCCGTCAGCACCAGCAGCAACTTCTGATCGCTGAGGAACAGCACTTCGCCGTTGCCATAACCTCGGGCCCGCCAGACCGTTCGGCCATCAGCCAGGTCGACGCACATGAAGATGTTGTTGTCGAAGCCATAAGCATGACCTTCCGACACCACCAAATCATTGAAATAGGGCTTGAACGTCCGCACGGTCCAAACCTCTTTCGTGGTCCAAGTCTGGCCTTCTTTCTCAACATGAATCCGCCGCGTTCCGATCCCCATCCCAGTGCCGATCAAGATGTCGCTGTCACTGATCACCGCCGGCTGCACGACGCGGACAATCCCTTCCGTCGGCCAGGTATGATGCCACAGGACCTCGCCCGTTTTCGGCTGGAATGACGACAGCCCCGCGTCGGTCGTAATCAACAGTTGCTCCACGCCACACACCGTCGACAACTGCGTCGAGCAATAACTCGTGGCACCCTCGCCTGCTGTCCAAGCCAAATTTCCCGTATCCGCCTGGTACGCGACGACGCTCTTGCCACCGGGACCTCCGGCAAAGACCGAGACCAACCCCTCGGCAATCAGCGGCGAGCTGGAAAATCCCCACTGCGGTACCGTCGCCCCGGTGTCGGCGATGATGTCCTTCGACCAGACCAGTTTGCCCGTGACCGCGTGGAGACAGTTCAGCTTGCCAGTGGCTCCCAGCGTATAGATGCGTCCGTTGTGGAAAGTTGGCGTACTGCGCGGGCCGGCCCCCGCGATGATTTCAGTGAATCGTGTCGCGTCCTGATGCGACCAGAGTTCGGTGCCCGTGCTTGCGTCATAACACACGACCAGTTCGTTCTCACCCAGTTGCTCCTGCGTATACAGGCGCTGGCCAATAATGGTCACGGAAGACCAGCCCGGACCGATTCGATGCCGCCATACTTCACGCGGTCGAGAGTGCTCCCAGTTCGTACCGATCGTGACCCCTGCCAGTTGCCCATCGCGCAGTGGACCGCGAAAATCGGGCCAGTCCCCCGGTTCAACCGTCAAGGTCGGGGCCGCGTCGTCGATCGGCTGAGCGGTCACTTGAGTCTTCGGCGGATCCTTCCGCTCGGCCAACCGGAGTTGTTCGGGGGTCGGCGTCCAGCGCCAAGTGAACTTGGGGTTGAAGGCCCCATTCATGCCGTCGATGTGCAGCAGGCAACTGAAAACTCCCAGCCCCGTAAACAGCACCAGCAATCCCGTCCGCCGTGCGGTCCACGGCAGGTTCATCGATAACACCAGCCAGCACACCCACACCGTCGACACGATCGGGATACCGAAAAAAATCAGGCCCAACGCTCCAAAGTGATCGCTCGAAACGACCGCCGACACCACGGAGATCACCGCCACGGCGGCGGGGATCAGCCAGCGGTCTGACCATCGTAAACCGCTGGCAAACAGCCACCACAGCACCAATGCCAATGCGCAGACGGCCGGTCCAATGACTAAGCCGAAGAAAAACTGCCCGGGCGTTCCCGCTCCCAAGGCTCCCCAACCGCGAACCGCGACCAGCACCAGAAAAATCACGACACCCGGCCATAATCGCAATCGCGGAGGGACTGTCGGTGGGACAGTTTGAGCCTCGGCTTGCAATACGGGATCACTCATGAAACACTCCACTGAAATGATTTGAAAACACACGAACAAAACCGCCAAAACCACGGAACAATAACCGACCGCAATTCGAAACATCACGCCAATCGTTAATCACTCAACTTCGCAGACACCGATGAGGATCCCCAACATGACAACAGCGATTCGCGCACCACGAGTCTTCCAAGCCGTGAAGTTCGTGCTTCTGGCCGGGCTAACCATCGCCCATTGTACCACGTCCGCCGCCGCTGCTGAATTGCGTGCGGGTGCTGCCAAAGTCGATGTCACCAACAAAGACGCCGGACCTGTCAGTTCACCCCCCTACGTCAAAGCCCTCGTCATCACCGACGGTAAGACGACCGCCGTGATCGCCACCGTCGATGCCGTCGCCATTGGCCAGATCGGCAGTATCAAGAACGATTACCTCGGCAAAGTGCGAGCCAAACTGAAACAAGAGCTGGGCATCGACCCCGCCAACTTCATGATCAACGCCAGCCATTGCCACGCCGCCGTCTGTTCTGACATCGATGAAAAGACCGTCGAGTGCGTCAAGGCCGCCTTTCAGAAACTCGAACCCGTCACCGTCGGAGTGGGCCGCGGTTCTGAAACGCGCGTCAGTGAAAACCGCCGTTTGAAACTCAAGAACGGCCGCGAAGCCGACGTCCGTCACGCCTACTCGATGCCCGCCGACGCCGACGTGGCCGAAGTCGGCCCCATCGATCCCGATATCGGAATTGTCCGCCTCGATCGCAAAAACGGGCAACCTTTGGCCATCATCTACCAATTCGCGTGCCATCCGATTCAAGGGGTCCCCAGTGGTGCCAACACGGCCGACTTGACCGGCTTCGCCTCGCAGGTGATCGAAGACAGCTTTGGAGAAGGGACGACCGCCCTGTTCCTGCAAGGCTGTGGTGGCGACATCAATCCCATCCAGTACAAGGCCGTCAATTATCCGCGCGATGCCGAAACACTCGGCAATTTGCTGGGTCTGACCACGATGCGTGCCGCGAGGAAGATCCAAACCGGCAATAAAGCCGAATTTCGCATGACCAACGAAACATTGACGCTCCCCCGCGCCGACCTCGCCGAACGGATCGCCCTGCAAGAAGCACAACAACTCACGCTGTTGAAGTCACTGACAGGGACGACCCTCAATTTGAAAACCTTCCTGCCATTAGTAGTCAAAGGAAACGTCTCGGAAATGTTTCCCTCCTATTACTCGCATCAGTATCTTCACGAGAAGAAGCTGGGCCGCGCCGACTGGGAGCGCCTGGATACCAACAACCGCGCCTATGCCGACGCCTACATCAAGAACATCTCCATCATGGAGGAACTCACCCGCGTGCAGACAAACATCAAGCTGCTGCAGATGCATCAGGCCCAGAATGTCGCCGCCGGAAAACGGACGATTGATGTGGAACTCGTCGGACTGCGCATCGGGGATTTTGTGCTGGTCACCTCCCCCGGTGAACTGACCGTGCGCATCGGTCTGGGAATCAAGAAAGCGTCACCCCACCCGTTCACGTTCGTCTCCGGCTACACCAACGGCTACATCTATTATGCCCCGACCGCCGAACAATTGCTCAACATCGGCAACGCCCAGGAAGACAGCGACTGTATCCTGGCCCCCGAATGGCAAGCCGTCTTCGAAAAACGAGTCTCCGATCTGCTCAAGAAAATCTAATTCAGCTCACAAGCGGCGTAGGCCGGTCTTCCGGCCCGTCCGAACCGCACGACAAGGCAAGTATCGGTCTCCTCAAATTGTTTTATCCGGAGCCATACGGTGGGCTATTGTCGGGCGTCCCTGGCGGGACGAAGGCCACATCTCGCGGCGTCATCGTGTTTGGACATTACGATCCGCCATCATGCCCCGATGTCCAAGGAGCTTGATTCCGACACAAAATCCATTCTTTCTACCAAATCTTCCGCCAATCACCGAATTCCAAAATCGCCGTTACGCTCAGCGCGAAGTAAACCCGTCGCGGAATTCCGAAGTCGTACCCCTTCAACCTACGCCGTCACCTCACGCGGAGTGAAAAGGCTGCTTTCTCCGACCGACAGTTGAAATTCGTCTTCCGCGGCGAGTGCTTCGGGAACCCAGCGAATTTGGCAGAGCCACTCATTGACGAAGGGATCGAGCTTTTTAGTGTGGCGAAATTGGATCATCCACGCGATGGCACCGATTAGCGAAATCACACCCGCGAGTGCCGCAATGAGTTCGGTGTAGAAATATGCGAAGCACAGAAAAGCGCTGCCAAGGACGAGCAGGCTGAATGTCTTTATAAGGCGATAGATCTTGGCGCGAAAATTCGCCGCTTGAAATCTCAAGTGACACCGCGGACACAGCAGCAACGGAAGGGTTGTTGACTGCCACAATTCTTCGGCGGCTCCTGTGTACAACAAAATGTTCCCGGTGACGGTCGGACGCAGCCCACCCTCGTCGTTCACGGATCGTTCGACCATCATGCTCAATGTGACAGGAACTTGATACGTGGCCTGTTCCACATCGCAACCATGGCACTGCCCGTCAAACGGAGGCTCACGATTGCTCAGCGCCTGCTGGATCTTTTCGATGGGGCGCAGCAAGGGGTATTTGTCACCAGAAAGTTCCTTGAGTTTTGTGGAACTGGGAACCTTGACCTCGGACTTGCAGGACGGGCAAAGTTTCGTCGTACCAGCCTCGAATAATTCGACGCGGAGTTTTATACCACAGCCACATTCGACAAAGTATTTTTCTGTCATCTCGTGTCAACGTCTCAAACGTGAAGGGACTTGAGCGGTTCGTAACAAGCCGGATTTATGCCGCGATTTCTCACTTCTTGCTTCTCGGAACTCTTCGCAATCCGCGTTCCCCCGTGGCAATCGCGAACAGTTCGCTCTTGTTCGCGAAATACAGGACGTTATTCGCGACGATCGGCGTGGAGTAGACCGAACTATCCATATTGATCTGCGCGAGCTGCTTCTTGACCGTCGACAATTCAAAGATGTGAATGTCGCCATTCTCCGAACCGCAGTAGGCGTGGCGGTCTGTCATCAGCACGCCTCCCCATGTCGTATCCAGCCAGTCATGCGTCCAATGCACTTTTCCCGTTTTAGGATGCAGACAGTGCAACACGCCGCTGAGGTCCGAGATCATCAGGATGCCGTTTCTGATTGTCGGACCCGATAATCCGCGATGCATGATCTCTTCGAAGTCGACTTTGCCGTCTCCATTCTGGTCGTGATACCCGTAGTGCCAGACAACGGCGGAATTCGGATTCGGAATGGCCCGGGGTTGCAGTTTTCCGATGGGCGCCGTGGGATCAAGGCGTTGAGGCGGCACCGCGTTGCCGAATTGATCGACGACCAATTCCCAACTGACATCACCGCGCTTGGTCGGGTCAAGACACCACAGATACCCCGGTCGTTCGCCGTGCTCGGGGTCTTCACCCATCACCAGATAGACCAGGCCGTCATGAATCACCGGTGTGGCGAGGATGTGGTCCCGTAATCGCATCGATCGGGCTCCCGGGATGCGTATCGCGGTCTTGTGATTGCCGTCGAACTTCCACAATAACTCGGGCTTTCCGGCGTTCCAGCGGTCGGCTCGAAAACTATACAGCCAGCCGTCGCCGCCGGCGAACAGGACTTGGGGGATCTGATTGAAGACACCGACCGCCGGACTGGACCATTGACCGTGCAGGATATTCTTACCGGGTGAATTGTCGGTCCACAGCACCTTGCCCGTGTGCTTATTCATCGCCATGAAGCTGGGCGCTTCAGGCGAGGGAATGTTGGAGTGACTTTCATCGACTCCGTTGGATGTGCAAATGAAGAGGACGTCGCCCCAGATCGTCGGCGAACACGACGCCATATTGTGCTGTCTCACCACCAGTTCCCGCATCATGTCGAACTTCCACACGACGTCCGCCTCATGGGCTTCTTCCCAGGGGCCTTTCAGCTCCTCCGGCTTCTCAGACACGAACGGTCCGTCATTCTCACGATCTCGGAAGCCTTCAGCATCCAGGCAGACGACTTCCCCCCGGTTCGAAACCAGCCACACGCGGTCCCCTTCGACGACCGGCGTCGAAACGATGCCTTGCAGAGGCCAGTCATGTACGCGCCCCGCCGGCAGCTTTTCCGCCGAGAACTGCCACAGAAATTCCCCGTCGGTCTCACGCAAACACAACAGCACACCGAGATCAACATCGGGCGGATAGCGTTTTAGATATCCCGCCCCGTTATTCGTGCCGACAAACACGCGACCATTCGCGACAACAGGCGTGCCAAACGTATGCGAACCAAGCGGCGCACTCCATTTCAAGTTCCGGCCTGTGGTCACGTCCCAATCGATCGGAAGATTCCCCGCCAGAGGCACGTTGTTGCGCTGAGGAGTCCCGCCAAACTGCGGCCAGTCACCAAGCCCCACCTTGGCATTGAAAGGTAAACTTGCCTGTTCTTGAGAGGGCGTCGGTGAGTCGGCGCCGAGATTCAGGCAGAGGCAGAGGATCGCCGCTGTTCCAATTAGCAGGAAGATCGCAGACCGATTTCCATCGGCTGGCGCGCTGTGGCCCATGATGGCGACTTCATTGATTTGGGGGAAGATGTTCCGGCGGCGAGGCAGAAGTCCTCAAAGCATAATGTCGATGCGCCTCGCGGAGCATTTCGTCGACGTCCCACTCTGCTACGTCGCCTGCGTCGGCTTGGTCAAACCCAACCTGCAATTCGGCTCGCAACTGCTCTTCGACGGGGCCGCAGTCGCGATTGTGAGTGGCCCGTCGTTGTTCTTCGGAGGGTCTGGGTGTCATGCCGAAAGTATATCAGACGGCAGAAGCCGAGACGAATCGAATTTGTGCTCTATCCGAGTCCTGTGCGTCATGTAGCGCCTTGTCAGCCGCTGAAACGGGGATGAGACCATCATCAGCGAGAATAGCACACGAAGAAAGACAGCATTCCACAAGAGATCTGTTCTGAGCACCAACGGTGCGCGCTAGTGCCGCAACTCGCAAACGGGGTTTCATGAAAACGAGAAATCGTATATTCGTCCCAACTCCTCGATTATGAGGGGGGAGGTGATGCGATGCCAGGGAAGGCAGCCAAGGTCAGAGCCAGCGAGAAGCAACTCCAGTTGTTGC
>CAMAVF010000160.1 GCA_945861445.1 Planctomicrobium piriforme
GTACTCGAACATCGATCCCGACCAGCTCAGCAGCGTCGGCTCGCCCCCCTGCGTGGTCAACATGCGACCGAGTGCAAACCAATGCTCGCGCGGCAACTGCCCCTGCGAGATCGCCACAAAACTGGCCACGCGGGCCTCCGATGCCAGCAGGTCATAAAAGCTGCTGTCCATTCGCTGATCGGAGACGTTGTAGCCAATGGCAATCAGGTCGCGATCCTCATCAAACAGGAATCGAAAGTCCATTAACGCATGATTGCCGCAGCGCAGCGCGAGCAACTGCAGGCTTTGAATCAGCGTGCTGCAATCCAACGCCGCCTTCTCAAAGAGGACTGCATACCGGGCCCACTCTTCACTGTTATTGCCTGGCGACTCGGCCGACGGCGTGACAGACGCCCCGGGCACGACTTGTCCATTGCGGGGCTCGGAAGGCTTGGTCGACACGAGATCCTCAATCGCACGGTGGATTTCACCGGCCCGCCGCCCCATGTCATTGACCGAGCAGCCGTCGTCCAACTTCTCAATCAATCGCAAGATTTGATCCACTCGTTCTCGAGACTCGTGCGACGTGCCGCCGTTGAAATCGGGCCCGGGATGAATCGCCGTCACCCAAGGAGCCAGACGCACCAGTTCACCGTCGAAGTCTCGACACTGGGCCTCAAACATTTTCACCCACGGTTGTGCGCGTTGATCACCCGCTGCCGACAGATTTCCGGCCAACTCGGATGCCGCCGATGCCATGTGATCCAATAACCGATGAGCGCGCGACAGGGTCAGTGTCGAGGCGCGGCATTCCGCCAACAGGCGGTCCAGACGCTGCGTCACATCGCGCACGTTTGTCGCGGTTGAAGCACTCTCTGTGGAAGGGGACCGGGCCTGCCACAGTTCGATTGCGATCCGCAGCGTGTCCGCCAGGCCGTCAAACATTTCATGGCGCAGGATCGGCTGGTCGCCGAGGTCCTCCAGTCCCGCCTTCAACACCAGCAGCACGCCAGCCAGGTTGCCACTATCCACGCTGGAGATATAGCGGGGCTCAATCGGCTGCAGCGTGCGCGTGTCGTACCAGTTGTATAAGTGACCGCGGAAGTGATCCATTTGCTCGAGGACCGACAATGTTCTGCCAATCCGTTCCACGACCTGCCCGGTGGGCAGGTAACCCAAATCCCAGGCCGTCAGATTGGCGATCAATCCCATGCCGATATTCGTCGGGCTGGTCCGAGTCGCGATCACGCCGTTGGGATCCTCCTGGAAATTATCGGGGGCCAGCCAGTGATCACGCTCGGTGACAAAAGTGTCGAAGTAATGCCAGGTCCGGCGTGCGATATTTCTCAAATGTTGACGCTGTCGCGGTGAAAGCTCTTGATGGCGTTTCGCGACCGGCTGAGACAGCCACCAGGCCAGAGAGGGTCCGATCAACCATAACAACAAGATCGGCGCCGCCGCAGGCATTGCGGCCGGAGCCCACAGGATGATGGCGGCGACCAATCCCAGGCTAGTGACCGTCTGGGCAAACATCAGTTCATAATGGCTTGCCAGATTTCCCGAGGCACGGCGCTCCGCGTCGCTGGCCGTCGTCCATTCCAGCAGACGTTTCCGTGACACGCACATGCGATAGAGCGTGCGGATGACAGCGTCCAGGTTCCAGTGGGCCTCATAGGGAAGCACTGAGATCACGAAAACCCTGCAGCACTTGCTTGAACAAGTCGCGAGCCTTGGCCTTCAGATGCAACCGGACCGGCATCTCATCGGGGACGCGGATCAACCCCGGTAGGGCCCCGATCAACATCGGCAGAAAGATAAGTCCCAGGACCGTGATGGTCCAGAAGACCGCAGCGCCCGGCGCCAACAACCAGGCCGCGATCAACAGGCACAGCAATGTGGGCGGCATCAAACTGCGGCGCAAGTTGTCGAATAGCTTCCACCAGGCAAGCCAGCTCAGCGGACTGGGAACTTTGCCCTGCGCGTGCGGAACCTGCGGCAGCAACCAGCCAATCAGTTGCCAGTCTCCCCGCACCCAGCGGTGCCGGCGGCTGGCATCGGCCAGATAGCGCGATGGAAAGCCCTCGAAGAGCTCCAGTTCACTCACCAGGCCACTCCGCGCAAAACAGCTCTCGATCAAGTCGTGACTGAGCACACAGTTGTCGGGAAAGCGACCGTGCAACGCGGATTCGAAGGCGTGCAGATCATAGATCCCTTTCCCGATAAAGCTTCCCTCGCCGAAGACGTCCTGATAGACGTTGCTCACCTGATTAGTATACGGATCAATTCCCGGATCGCCCGCGAACATGCGGCTGTAGTTACTGCGAGTCCCCTCCGGAATCGTCACCGCCACGCGAGGCTGCAAGACGGCGTATCCGCGAGTGACACAGCCCTTCGCCTGATCGAACTGGGGGCGATTCAGTGGATGCGCCATGCATCCGATGAGTTTTTGGGCAGTATCACGCGGTAGCTGCGTGTCCGTGTCCAGGGTGATCACATAGCGCACCGTGGACAGGGGCAAAATGTTGCCCACGATCACGCTGAACGCGTCCGCACGGCCGCCGCACAGCAACATATTAAAGTCGGTCAGCTTGCCCCGTTTCCGCTCCCGCCCCATCCAGACCCCTTCCTGCTCGTTATAGACGCGCGGTCGATGGAACAGGAAAAAGGTGTCTTTGCGGTCACCCGCGTATTTCTGATTGAGCAGTTCGATTCCCTGCCGGGCCAGATCGATCAACTGCTGGTCAGCCGGTTGGGTTGCGTGATCCGCATCGCCGAAATCGGTCAACAAGGCGAAATACAGATTGCGATCTCGATTGGCCAAGAACCGGACTTCCAGTTGCTCGAGCAGCGACTCCAATCCGCGTGCGCTGGTCAGCATCGTCGGGACCAATACAATGGTCCGGCAATCAATCGGAATCTCCTCACTGAAATCGAGCTGTTCGATGGTCCGGGGGGGAGCCAGAAAACCGCACAGCCAGTTGATCAGCGAGACCGAAAACTGCGAACCATAAATGGCCAGCAGCAGCAACGGAACCAGCCAGGCGAGTGACCAGGAGGTTCCCAGCACACCTTGAGCATCGGCGATTGAAATCACAACCGACAGCATGGCGACCCAGATCGCCAACATGCCACCCAGAAACAGCGGCAGGCGGAAACGCGATCCAAATCGCTGGAGATGATCGATGATCGAACGCCGAAATCCAACGCTCTTTTCCAGCAGACTCCGGCCGTCATCAACGAGATAGTATCCGATGTGGTGGTCCGGCTCGAAATCGCGTGACTTGCGGTATTGTTCGGCCGATTCGGGATGATCCTGCTGAGCTTCCTGGGCCAGCTCCACCGCCACGCGGGCGACTTGAATCTCTGACCGCGGACTCCGCTTCGCCACCCGTTCGATCGCATGCCGATATCGATCACGGCTGGCAAAACTCATTTTCCGATAGACGTCCACGGGTTCCGACCGCAGCACGCGATCCACATAACTTTGCTCTTCGACAAACTGCTTCCAATCGAGAGCCCCCAGCGCTCGCAGACTGGTGATGCTATTGCCCATCGAGACCTGATCGGCAGCCTGCGCCTGACTGTTGAGATGTACGAGGCGTTCGACAGTCTGCCCATGTTCCAGCAGCCACTGATCGAGCCAGCCAACCGCGACCGGTACCTGCCCGACACGGCCCTGCAGGCGTTGGGTGTACTCGGCCACAAAACTATTGCTGACGACCGGCTCACTCTTGATCAAATCGGCGAGGACCACAATGACCTGCTTGGGGTCGCGTTCCAGGGCGTCTAGAACCTGGCCAGCCCAATGTGCTCCGGTGTCCCGATCCTGCTGTTGCCAGGCGATGCGCATGGCAATCCGCCGCAAGTTTTCCAACAGTGCGAGGCGCAGCATGATGGGAATCGCCCACAGCTCGCCCAACTTCAGCGGCGTCACCGTTTGATAGGCGGCCACGAAGTGCCGCAGATTTTCTGCATCCAGCAGACCATCCGCATGCGAGATCAACTCCATCGCGATGTCGTACACCCGTGGTCGTCCATCGCCGGGACCACCGACCAGTTGCGGCAGTTCCAGGCTGTAACCGCGCGGCAGATGCTGGCGGGCCATCCTGACATGGGACTCGATGATATAAAAATTGTCGAGCAACCATTCGGCGGCCGGAACAATGGTGCGGCCTTCGCTTAAGGCCGCATTCGCCAGTTCGTAGACCTCGCGCAGGACGACGGCATTTTCGGCCAGACCGGGGAGCAGGCGATCCTGACGGGGCCGCGTCGCCACCTGATGCCAGTTGGCCAGGGTATGCCCATGACGCGTCAACTGGTCGAGACTCAGGAATTCCGCGCGGAGTGCTTCGTCCTCGCGCCCCAGACGGAAGACCGTGTTCCCGTGAGCGGCCTTCGCTCGAGCGCCAGTCCGCAACCTGGGAGCCTTGGTTTCTAAATCCATCATGCTCTCCAAGCCTTTCCACTGTGCATCTCAACTAATGACCTGTCACGAAAAAACCCGGCTCTCCGTGGGGAGATGACCGGGTATCAATCACCGCGGAAGGTCATTTCGTCATGGGGCCAGGCACCACCCTGTGCCATTCATCAACTCAACTGCTCAGCAGCGGGCAGAAAAAACTCAAAGCGGCAACTTTAGACAACCGGCTTGCGGACACCCTGGATTCGAGTCAGCACGGCAAACAGCACCAGCAAACACAAACAAACCAAGTGGGCCACCCCAGCGGCCGCCACCGAAAACTTTCCGATCACGGCGGTCAACATGGCTGTGGCAAATAAGACCAACAGTGTCACTGACATGCCTGCACTCCTTTATGATTTGCCCCAAGGTAACAACCAATAAATCCTCCAAAGGTTAATGCGGCGACGCGGATCGCGCATTCACACCACCGAAAAGTAAAGCACGTCGCGTGCCAAACAGTCTCCAGACAGAGAACATACGAACCCGGCCCGAGCAGGGAGACCCTGAAAACAGCCCCCTCGCATTTCCGACCTAACTGCCAGATTCCGCGGCAATTATCGCGGGATGACTGGAACGTGGAGGCGAATGATTCACGAGAGCGCAGAGTGAACGATCAGAATCCACGCCTGACCGCAGCATACCCGACTCACGCGAGAGAATGTTCTTTCCGCGATAAACTCTGCAGCCCCAAATGGCTTCGCTCAAGATTAGTCCAGCCGCTTGCCGCAAGGCCCGTTCAACAGTTCCTTGGAACTCCACTCTGGGCTTGAAACCGATACTCTCTCACCCGCCTCATTGATCAGATCGACGACATCAATAGGGGGTCGCCCGCTCAATTCCCGACCGCGCAGTCATTTTGATTTACGACCGATCTATAAACGGGATTGGCAGAAGCGTCGCGAAGCGTCGAACTCGAAACCGCGTATTCGCAGACTTGCGAGATCGAATCGATCAGATTGTTGCCTGCAAATCAATCTGGAAATTCAGCCTATGAATGACAGAAAACACTGGCTTTCGATCATGAATTTGGTATGATGATCTCCGGTTAATAGTGATTACAGAGCCTTTTATGGCTCGATTGATCTGGCCCGGTCATCGTCGAAAGGCTGGGTTTAGGGCAACCCGATGGCGTTTAAGGGTGCATCTGAGAATCAACCGGTGTGGTCGACTCTTGAGACTTCTTTCTTCGCATCGGCTTTTAGGGAGTGCCGTAATCGGCTGCAGCAGGATTCTGGAAATGGCGGCCCTAAGGCTCGTACTGCGAGCATCACCATCATTTCATGCCATGGGACCCGGGCGTTGACAGGCAGGTAAATGCGGTACTAAAGCCGCTCCTAACTGCAATGCTGGCTTGGAGCCCCGAAGTTTTGCCCCGCGTATGGAAGCGGGGCGGTCCACCAACCGGTCAGCGGTGTCGCTGACGTCCGGTGCACCAAACGGGCAACTGCTGTTCTGGATTCTGGTCTTCCGATTAGGAAGGCGTCGCCGCGCCCTCTGCGCAGGGTGATGCCGGAACTGGTCCGTGACCGATGCATGTTGAAACAAAATGGCCCGGTACCCTGGCAGCCGGAAAGAAAACCGGTTCGCAGGACGTGCCTCTAAGATTAAGGCGGTCGGAAATTGGTCGGAAATCGTTGAGCTGGCCGATTCCGCACAGCAGTCGTCGTTAACGCTCATGTAAAGAAGCGAAATCTTTCCACACCTCCCACAAACTACTCAATCCTGACAACCCTTAAAACCTAGCAGCCTCTCAACGAACGCCTGGCATTGCCTTTCACACGCGGTTCCATGACTTATACCAAAACCCCAGTGTTGCCGTTTTCGATTGACCAACCGTCCGCTGTGACGGTTGCGGAAATTGACGCACCACGACAGGATCCCGCGGCCACCCCCTGGACGACTGCCAGTTGGCTCTTTCCGGGCCTGGGCTGCCGCTATGTCGGCATGGGTTACGATTTGTTCGGGCACTTCGATGTCGCCGACGAATTGATTGCGATCGCGGAATCGCAATTGGGCTATGACCTGGCCGAGGTCTGCCTGACCGGCTCGGGACGCAAGCATGTTCCCGCCCGCCAAGAGGCCCAAATAATATATGTAATCGATTGTGCCTATGCCGCAGTGCTCAAGGCTCATGATTGCCACCCGCGCGTTGTCGCGGGACATAGTCTTGGCAGCCTGGCTGCCGCGTGGTCTTGCGGGGCCTATGATTTCCAGACCGGCCTGCAACTGGTGACGCACATCGAAGAGCTGATGGAAGAGTTGATCGACGGACAGGGTCTGGCGATGGGTGTCATCCTGGGTCTGGACGATGAAGCCGTTCGAAGTCAACTGGCGCTGCACCCCGAAGTGTATCGAGCCAACTGGAATTCGCCCCTGCAGCATGTGATTGCCGGTCCCGCCACCGCGGTCGACCACATCCTGGCGAGTGCCGCGACGCAAGGTGCAAAACAGGCCAAGCGATTCGGCTCTGAACGGGCCATGCACACACCGTATGTCAATGCCGTATCCGCACGCTTCCGACAGCGTCTGGAGACGGTCTCCTGGTCGGAACCCCGCGTGCCGCTGGCCAACATTCATGATGCCAGCATGCTGCGAACGGCCGCTCACATCCGTGAATTTCTCGGGGACTTCCTGTCGCAGCCGGTTTGCTGGCAGTCGACCATGGAAGCCCTTTGCCAGGATTGGGGAAGTCACTTCGTGGAAGTCGGACCCGGCAATCTGCTCAGTACCATGTTGCCGTTTATTGACCGCACGGCGGCGATCAATACGGCATCTGAAATCCTCGACCAAAAGGCCAAACCATAATGTCGCGTTCGCGACTACTACTTTCTGGAAATCAAGCGGTCGCCCGTGGCGCCATGGAAGCTGGCGTCATGGTTGCCACCAGCTATCCCGGCACGCCCTGCACCGAGATTCTGGAGACCTTGTCGACCTACAGTTCCGTGCAGGCGATGTGGTCCACCAATGAAAAGGTGGCGTATGAAGTCGCGCTGGGTGCCGCATTTGCCGGTGCCCGCGCCATGGTCTCGATGAAACACGTCGGTCTGAACGTGGCCGCCGATCCGCTGTTTTCGTCCGTCTATACCGGCATCAACGGCGGCCTGGTCGTGGTCGTCGGCGACGATCCTTCCGCCAACAGCTCGCAGAACGAACAAGACAGCCGACACTACGCTCGCGCTGCCAAGCTGCCCATGCTCGAGCCTTCCGACAGCCAGGAAGCCTACGAGCTCGTCAAGCACGCCTTCGAGATGAGCGAGCGGTTTGACACCCCGGTTCTGTTGCGGATGACGACGCGGCTGTGTCACTCCAAGACGGTGGTGAATATCGGACCCGCCCCCACCGAACGTCCCCGAGCCACCGGCTTTGTCCCCGACTTCGACAAGTTCGTCCTGCTGCCACGCCAGGCCATTCAACGCCACGCGGTAATCGAAAATCGCTTGGAAGCTCTCGCGGAATTTGGTGAGGACTCGCCCTATAATCGCATCGAATTGCGAGACCGCTCACTGGGGATCATCACCTCGGGCGTGCCCTACTGTTACGCGCGTGAGGCCTTCCCGCACGCTTCGGTGCTCAAGCTGGCTCAGACCTTCCCCCTGCCCGCGGAATTGATTCGACAGTTCGCCTCCGAAGTGGAACGAATCCTGGTCATCGAGGAACTCGACCCGTTCCTGGAAGAACAGATTCGCGCTCTGGGCATCAAGGTTCACGGCAAGGAATGGATTCCCCGCGTGGGCGAACTCACTCCGGAGCGCATCCTGCACAGTGTCGAGCGGCTGTCGCCGCAACCGCAGGAAAAGGGCGACTCGTCCATTGCAGCCCGGGCTCCGCGGATTTGTGCTGGTTGCCAGTACCTGGGAGTGTACACCGCCATCGCCCGCCTGGGCGTACGCGTCACCGGCGACATTGGCTGCTATACGCTGGGGTCGCTGGAACCGTGGAACGCCATCGATACCGTGGTCTGCATGGGTGCCAGCATTGGCACCGCTCTGGGCATGGAGAAGGCTCTCGGCGCAGAATCGCACGGCAAGATCCTGGCGATCATCGGTGACGGTACCCTGCTTCATTCCGGCATCACGTCGCTGATGGATTTAGTGTACAATCAGGGACATTGCACCGTCCTGATCATGGACAATTCGACGACGGCCATGACCGGCCTGCAGGGGCATCCGGGCAATGGCACGACGGCGAAGGGGCTGGCCGGTCCCGGTGTGAATATTGAAAAACTCGTGGAAGCGATCGGGGTGGAATGGATTCGCATTGCGAACCCCTATGATCTGGAGCAGACCGAGTCGATCCTGCGTGAAGCCCTCGCTCACCCGGGACCATCCGTCGTCATCAGCCGGGCTCCCTGCCTGCTGTTGAAGCCGAAGACTCTCGTGCAACAGGCTCACTTGAAGGAAGAGGCATGCACCGGTTGCGGTGACTGTTTCAAAGTGGGCTGCGTTGCCATTGAACGACAAGACCTGGGTGGCAAGATCGCACCCAAAATCAACTTGGACCTGTGTGTTGGCTGCACGCTCTGCGTGCAGATGTGCCCCGAGGAGGCACTCGCCCCACAAGCGGTCACACCCGAACTCGTGGAGATTCGTCAATGGAAGATGCCGTTACCAATTACCCCCTTACCGTATTGATTGCCGGGATGGGGGGCCAGGGCGTTGTGCTGGCCGGGGATACTCTGGCGGAAGCCGCGCTGTTGGCGGGCTTGAACGTCAAGAAGAGCGAAATCCACGGCCTGAGCCGGCGTTTTGGCAGCGTCTCGTGCCAGGTCCGAATCGGTCGCGACTTGTATTCACCCCTGCGCGGTCACGGCGGTGTCAGCACCATCCTGAGCTTCGAAGGCTACGAAGGTCTGAAGCATCTGCCCTTCCTGCAAACGGACGGCGTCGCCCTGATGAATCGCTTGTGGAGCAAGCCGGGAGCCCTGACTCCGGCCGAGAACACAGCCCCCTCCTGCGTCCATGACAAGCGGATCGAATGGTTCGAGGGAACCATTCTGACACACCAGGCGGAATGCCCCCGCAGTCTGAACTTCTTCATGCTGGGAGTCCTATCGGCGCGCTTGAGCATCGACGCCGGCGCCTGGCACGAGGCCCTGGAGAATCTGCTCTCGAAGCGTTCGCTGGACGTGAATCGTGAGATGTTTTCGGCCGGCCGCCGAGTCGCCGTGGCCCACGTCGCCGCGATCAACGGACGTCCCGCAGCAGCCCCGCTGGCACCTCGCCTGGTTCCCCGTCCCGCCCACATCAAACACCGCGTCGTCGAACAGGTCGTCGGGACGACTGCGAATGGGATCGGGTAACGCCTATCGAAACACTTCGAAGTCAACCTGCACCCACGGCACCTGATTACGAAGCTTCGCTGCCCCTTCGGGCGTCACGGCTGATCCTGTCAGGTGGATGTATTCCAGGCCTTTGCACTTCCGCAATGTTTCCAGGCCGGCATCGGTCACTTGCGTTCCACCGAGATACAGAAATCGCAGCTTTTGCAGATTCGTGAGATGCTCCAATCCGGCGTCAGTGACCGCGGTCCCGAACAGGTTGAGATATACCAATTGCGAGCAAGTCCCCACCGCTGGCAGACCCGCGTCCGTGATACCGGATTGTGACACGTCCAGCACTCGCAGGCCGGTCTGTTGATCGAGTTGCCGCAGACCCTCATCGGTCAACGGACTCTGTTCCACCCTCAAGCCATACTTGGACAACTTCAGGAGCGCACTGCGGACTTGAGTAAGGTGTTCATCAATTTTCGGATCCTCTTTGAACTCCACGCCCCAGTAATCCTTATAGACGACTTTCTCGCGGAGACTGAACCCACTCATCCAGACGACCTGGGTGGCCGCCTGCCGTACCGTTTCGGCCGCGGCCCGCTGAGTTCGCTGCTGCCACCACCCGTTGCCGATGCATCCCACGGCGATGATCACGAGCGCTGCCAGAATGACCTGTTGCATGGTCGTCAGCGCCAATGCTCGGCGTACGGTGGCCGCATCGGTTGTTCGCGACCGATCCCATTGACACTTCAGCCCGAGTGCTTGAGCCAGCGAATTGCCCAGCGGCTGCAGGATGTTGCGTGCGGTCTGTTCGTCAGGTTCCCAGCCATCAGATGTGATCAGCGGGACGTCGCGGTCTGCCAGGATCAAATCGAGACGGCTGCCATACTCCACCTTTGAGACCCGCCGGTTGTGGCCCTCGCCGGTATACTGGGTCTTGGTGACCCCGGACAGTACCACAGCACGGATCTCATCGAACGAGCGTCCCTGTAGATCACTTCCGAGGCGGAACAAGACTTGACGGTTGCGCCAGTCGAACTCGACAACCCGTTCTTGAAACTGATTCCAGGCGATGAAGCCCAGCCCGCAGGCACCCAGTAAGCTCGAAATCGCGACAGCTCCCGGCCACCAGAGAACATTCTGCCCCAGGAACGATTCGAGAAATCCATAAATCGGCCAGCCACCGATGCCGCCCCCCGCCAATGCTCCGCCGATGGCGACCACCACAAATACCGCCAGTGGAGCCCGAGCCGTGACAAACTGGACCCGCTCGCCGGGAATCCAGTCCACGACTTTCGTGAACATCGTCTGTTCGTTCAGTGCGGCAACATTCACTTGAGCCGCAAGCTGCGGATTCACGAGTGGCAACTGTCTTGCACCTTCACTGACTGCCCGGCGGTCCAAATCCGGCTGTTCCGAGATCGGCAGGATGACGTCCTCATCGCCAGTCTCCAGATCGTCTTCCCATTCCTCCACACCAAACGGGTGACGTTCACCGACGTCGTCCAGGGCAGGCGTTTCAACATCGGCGACAATCCGTGGAAGCGCCAACTCCCATGTCATTCGACCCGGTGAATCCTCAGGCACGGTGTAACCGCGCGCGGCAAGAACTCTGCCGATCGCCAGCAGGATCTCACAGGTGTCAATCCGGCGATCCTGACCTCGCACAGTGAATTTGGCGTCCCAGTGAACATGCTTCTCTTTGCGAAAGCGATACCAGAGTGAAAGCGTATAGGACAGTGCTCCGCGCCCTTCTGGTCCCACGGTCAGCGAGACCAAATTGAGTTGTGCGAAGGCAATCTCAACCGTCCGCCGACCCCAGATCAGATAGCCGCGACGATGAGCCGTAAAGAATTGCTCGTTGGCATCAAACGCAATCTCATCCCAGAACCCGACAGCCTGCCCGAGAAAATGACCGCCCATCCACAGCAGGTACAGCACCATGCAGGCCCCCCCGGCTAGGATCAGGTCATTCACCACATCGCGTGGTCCAGGCGCAAAGATCTGCTTCCAGGCAGCATCCCCAATACCACCTTCTCCCGAGGACATCAGGCAGACAGCGAGCAGGCCGAAGGGCACGGCCAACCGGACCCAGCGCCAGGGAGGAGTGCCAATCCATTTCAGCCTGAAGAGTGTCCCGGGCGCATCATCAAGGATCCGCAGGCCACCTGACAGCGGTGCGGATGTGTTCGGTGAATCGAGGTCTGGATTGGGCATGGGTTTCAATCAATCCTGGATCTTGGCACTATCGCGATAATTAAACCCGCAAAATCAATTGCGCTGGCGAGCCGAGCGGCGTGAGCCCCCAGATTCTTACCGTGGGATAGGCTTCCAGCCTGTCATTCTTAAGCCAAGAGATGACAGGCTGGAAGCCTGTCCCACGACGATGAAGAATCCCGGGGCTTACGCCACCGGGCTCGCCTGGATTCAGTATCTCATCGCGTCTATTTGGCTGAAGATTCTCGTTAAACGAAAAGATTGACCTAAATCGGAACCAAACGCTACTGCGAACTCGTTTGATCGCAGAGCGATCAACGGCACTCATCCGTTCCGAATTGCCGCATGAATGCCGTCCCAGAACGCGAGCCTCGCGGTCAGCGAGGCAACGGCTGCGTCTATCGCGGCTTGCCAGGTTGTCGCATCCTCGCCACACAGATTTGTCATCAGTTGTGCCGCCAGCGGGCCGTGTTCTTCGCCGTCGAGTTCCACGTGGCGCTGGAGATAAAACTGAAAGTCACTCAAGCTACCGTCCACATGTTGATTGAGTTCGTCCACGATGCACTGGAAGACTCCGGGGAGCAAATCCTCGCGCCCGAAGGTGAATGCCGAGGCAATCTGGCAGACATTTCCCTCGTCAATCGTCTGGAACGTGTGGTTCACAAACTGCTGGATGGGCGGTGCGACTGCTGCCGACTGCAAGGCACTGGCGACACCAGCGCCTGCTCGCAAGTGCTGCAGGAAACAATTGATTTGAACGGTCGATGCTCCGAATCGAGTCATCGATCGAAGATAGAGCTCGAAGTGGCTGCAATAGCCTCCGGCGCCGTCCGCATCGGTTTCTTCACCCAGAACGATTTCGTTAATCAACCGGCCACCCGACGGCAGCGCCGCAGGGGTCCACGGCACAGTGACACAGCACAACCGCTGTTGCAAGGCCTTCAACAGCGACATGAAATCCCAGACGGCGAAGACGTGATACTGCATGAAAGTCCGCAACGCAACGGGACTTTTCAAGTCGCCGTAAAGTGGATGGGACAACAACGCCTGGCGAAGGGGTCGAATGTCGATTCGCAACTGATCCAGGTTCACAGCGGAAGATTTCCTTGCTTTAAAGTCGATGCATCGGAAACGCGTTTTGAAGTTGCGCGGAATCCGCAAGATCGTATATCGTAGCCCCGGTAGGCTACTCCGTGAAGGATTTTGACGTTGCAGAATTCGTGAGAATTCTGACGCGTGCCCCATCGGTTGCGATGTTCAGGGACGGACAAAGTCGATCACAAAGTCGATCGGCAATCGGCGGAACTCTTACGAGATTCCGCTACAAACTCCGTCACGTCTACGGATGGTGATGTTCGTCGTCGGCTTCGCGTTTGAGGGGCGGGCTGCCGGAGACGGCTTCTCGCTCGTGGAGCAGTTCTTCCGCGGCATCAAAGCGGGACTGCACATTGGACTGGGGGATCAAACCGCCGATCAGCAGCAGCGCTGCCAGGGCCAGTACCGCGAAACGTTCGCGGGGACTGATCTGCAGCGAAACCGACGATGTGTAGCGAGTTCCCGTGAAGAGCCGGAAATAAGTCTGGACCATGCCAATACCGTTCAAGGCACCCGCCAGGACAATGGCAATTCCAATGTAGGGGTAGGCCTCGACCACACCGTCAACCAATAGTTCCGTCCCGATAAAGCCCAGGGTGCCCGGGAAACCGACACTGGCCAGACCGGTCAACAGGAAGCAGACGGCGAGGGCTGGAGTATGTTCATACAACCCCTTGAAGTCGGTCAAGGACAATCTGCCGCGACGTGCTTCCAGGGCTCGAATCGTGAGTCCAAAGCCCCCCAGCGACAAGCCCGTCGACAACCAGACGCACAGCGCCCCCGTCAACGCGGTGGGCGTCACGATTTCCAAGCCCATCAGGACGAATGCCGAATGACTTAGGAACAAGTAGCAGAAGTAGCGCCGTGCTTCCAACTGCACCAGGGCCATGCCCGAGGCATAGACTGCGGTGAAGAGCGAGATCAAGCCGATGCTGCGCAAGACCCAGTCAGGCGCGACCGGCAGGACCAGCCGGACTGCGGCGTAGGCCCCGGCGATCGGTGCCACAAACAGCAACGCAGTGCCGAAGGTGGCATGTTCGAAGAGATCAGAGACCCACAGATGGAAGGGAGCGATGCCGCTGCGGATGAAGATCGCCAACAGTAACGGGACGATCGCCCACAACGAATGCACCCGCTGCGCTTCACCCCCTTCCAGTTCAACGAACCACCAGCCGACACACATCATCGCGATGAACATGGCCATGTGGAGCACAAACACGCGAATGGGCCGGCCACGGTAGATTAATTCCATGAGCGGCGGCAGAGTCCCCACGCTCAACAAGGTGATAATTGCCCACGGCTCCTTGCAACTGAACGTCGCCAGCACAATGGCTTCAGACAGCAGGGTCAAGGCGAATGAAAAACGCCGGATCTTGGTGCGCAAGGTGGCCAGCGTCGTCAGAAAGTATAGCAACGCCACCAGTGGTAGCAGAGGGGCACTCAACTGATCGATGATCAACATCTCGCGACCGATGACATAGGTCATGATGTGCCAGCAGTCGTCGGCCTCCAGCACGTGCAGTTCGTGGAAGTCGATCCAGGCCCCAATGGTCGAGATCAGCGTAAACCCGGAAATGACCAGGGTCCAGCGACGTGCCTCATCGGAATCGCGCAGGCGCGAAACGACCAGGGCACCGATCAGCGAGATCAGGATCGAGGCTTCCAGCCAGGGTAAATGCAAATCGGTCATAGCAGTTCATCCAGCGGTCCAGGAGCCGGCTCGGTCCGATCGGACTCGCGAGATTTGCCTCCAGTGAGCAGATCAGTCGAACGGCGTTCCAGTTGATCGCACCAGCGAAAGATGCGAACGAAGGGCGCCACGATATAGTCATTCAG
>CAMAVF010000161.1 GCA_945861445.1 Planctomicrobium piriforme
AGATCAAGACACTAACGCTCGACGGGTTAACCGTCCGGGCGGAATTGCGCTATTAATGTGCCGCCAGTGTTCCCCGATCCCTGCTCTGGCCGTACTGGCAGTTTTAGATCCTGAGAGAAAAAGCCATTTGCTATGGAATCATTTCCTTATCTTCGGTCTGTTCAGACGTTCTTCAGCCGTATGTTGAATCCGAGCGGTCGACGCCGTGTGCGGCTGGCGCAGGATGAACGGCGTGCGAACATGCCGGCGGCGGCTCTGGAAGATCTCGAACTGCGCATCGTGCCGGCCACGGTGACGGGCATCGGTAACCTGGATTACGTCGCGGCTCCGGGCGAAGTCAATGACGTCTTGATGACTCCTGGATTCTTCACATTCATCAGTGATTCGCCCAGTGTGACGATTGTGCAAGCGCCGCCCGGATTCTCGACCAACTGGCTGTCCGCCGTATCAGTCAGCCTGGGAGTTTCACTCGGTGTCGATATTTCCATCAGCACGCCGATCATCCCCTTCCTGCTGCCACAAGATGGCGTCATCATGCCCAGCGTGGCTGGTGCGACCGATGTCATGACTCCGGTCAATTTTGCCGGCATGATTGCCAATTCCGTTTCGCAGTCCGGATCATCGGTGGTCAGTGGAGCCGCGGCGTTGCAGGCGGGCAACGTGTACTTCAAAGTGAGCGGATCGTCGAACGATGTCATTGACGACTATCAGCTCTATCAAGTCATTGCCAATCCGGGATCGGTCCTGACGGAAAATGCCCCGATCACCGACATCAACGCGGCGCTCTTCAAAAGCGGCTTGCCAGGCTTGAATGTCGTGGGTGACGTCCCGGCCAATCAGGCTGACGCATTCGTCTTCAATGCCACGGCCGGCAAGCGCTACGTGGTCATGCTGGATGCCGATCCGGAAAGGGATGGGACGTTCACGAGCACCGACCTGTTGATTTCCACGCTCACCGGGTATCTGACCGGGACACCGTTGCAGGAGAACCTGAGCATTGGTGCCTATAACGCAATCGGTGCGATCGATGCGGCGGTCTCGGAGCCCTACATCGTCCAAGTGAGAAATCAGGGAATGGGTTCCGACACGAGCTATCGTTTTGTCGTGCTGGAAGTTGACCCGAATACGGACAAGGTCGTCGAGCCGCCCCCCGTCTACACATCGACCGACGTGCCCAAGGCCATTCCCGATTTCGCGGGAACTCCCGGTGTGGTGACATCCACGCTGACCGTCAGTGGCTTCAACGGCGTCTTGACCGATGTGAACGCGATTCTGGATATCGCTCATACATTCGACCACGATTTGATCGTCACATTGACGAGCCCAGCGGGCGCGATCGTTACGCTGATCAACCGGGTCGATGGCGGCGGCGATAACTTTACGAATACGACGCTGGATGATGACTTTGGATTTAATCCCATCGCGTCCGGTTCGGCCCCGTTCAGTTCCACGTTTGCACCCAGTTCCCCCTTGTCAGCATTCAATGGCCAGGATCCGAACGGAGTCTGGACGTTGACGGTCAGTGACCATCAAGGCAGCGACACCGGCACCCTGAATGGCTGGTCGTTGAAGCTGAGCCCCAATCCATCCAACGATTCTCCAGCGAGTGCCGGAGTGCTGGGGGCCGGGAAGTTCGGACAGGGCGCGATCAATCCGATCGGCAATACCGATTTCTGGTCGGCCGCGGGGGCGACGCCGACGAGCCTCGTTTATTCTTATGTCGATACCAGTCACTCCACGAAGAACAAAGACTCCAAGCTGTCAGTCCTGGCCAACGACGGCACGACGCCCATCGCGTCCGATGATAACAGCGGACCGCCGGGGCTGAGTCAAGATGCGATCAATGGACTGAATGACGCGTTCAACAGGGGGGGAGTCGATGTCAATGCCCTCGCAAATACGCTGTTGACGGGCGTGAACGTGGACTTGGGTGACCGGAATGACCGGGCCGACTTGAGTGCGTTCAATTCCGGTGTCACGATCTACGGCCGTACCGGGGACGACACGGTGATTGGCAGCCAGGGCAATGATCTGCTGGACCTTGGCGAAGGGGCCGATATTGGGATCGGTGGTGCCGGGCAGGATCTGATCACGGGTGGAGCAGGGGATGACGTCATCACCGGCGGCCCCGGCGACGACACACTGGACGGCGGCGACGGCAGTGACACGTTCATTGTCAACACGGATTTCTCGTCGACAGACACGCTGCTGGGTGGCACGGGCGACGACCTGCTGTTCGTACCGGGCGGCAGTGCGAACGACGTCATCACCCTGACGATCAATCCGTCTGCGCCGAACCTGGTGACGATCGACGTCAATGGAACCGTGCTGGCCTATAACATTCCGGCCAATGACGTCGAACAACTCCACATCAGCGGCGGGCAGGGAGTCGACCAACTGATCATCAATGACGCGGGGATCGGCGCGAACGAAGCAGTCCTCTACTTCAAGGGAGTGGACGGCCTGTCGGGCTTGATTCAGATTGGTTCAAATGTCATTCAAGTGACGTTCGATGGCATTGAGGAAGTCAATCCGCTGAATGGGCCGTTGACTCGTGCTGACCACACCGCCCGTCTGGTCGTCTTTGCACCGGACCCCTTTGAGGTCAACGGCAGCCTGGATAACGACAGCCGGGCTCTGGCGACTTATCTGGGTTCGGGAGTGACCTTGAACCTTGAACCTTGATCCGACCATCACTCCGGCTGGCGATGTCGATATGTATCAGTTTGTGGCGGCCGAGACGGGGACCATGGATTTCCAGGTCTACTTCGAAGAGAACGTCGGGCTGCCGGGTGACGGGAATCTGGATATTCAAGTCCTCGACAACGCCGGAAACGTCATCGGCTCCAGCCTGTCCCTGGATGACAATGAACGAGTCCGCATTCCGGTCGTGCAGGGGCAGATCTACTTCCTGAAGGTGTTTGGCGCGACGGGGATTGAGATCAATACGTATGAAATGACCGTCATCAACGCGCTCGCTCCGGTCCCCTCGTCCATCGAACTGGACGACACGCAAACGACCCCGCCGTCGATTACGAACAGCGATACCGGCCGGTCTCAGTTTGACAATGTGACGCGCGACAACACGCCGACAATCCTGCTGCGAGTGGGCGACGCCACGCTGCTCAATGATCTCCCCGGCAATGGTGTTCCCGACACGCCGCCCGATCACGTGATTCCGATCAACTTCAATCCTGCCACCACGGCGGCCTCGGCCGTTGCCGGATTCCGCGTGGCGATCTTCGACGAGGCGAATGCCCACACACCCGTCGCGACCGGATTCGCGCAACCCGTACCGGGACAGCCGGGGGTCTATAGCTTTACGTTCCCGAACGCGCTGCCGGATGGCAGTCACTTCCTTACCGCGCGAGTCCAGATGATCGACCCCGCCACTCCTGCGCAAAGTGGTTTTGGTGGGGTGAGTCAGTCGCTGGAAATTGTGGTCGATACGGCCGCACCGCCGACCGTGCAGTCGGCCGTCAACCACCAGAATCTCGACTTGGATTCGTCCAGTGATTCCGGCGTGACGGGATATGCGACGACCTTCGGCGATCGCATCACGAATGACACGACGCCGACGTTCTTCGGTTCGGCCGAAGCCAATTCCATCGTTCGAGTGTATGCCAACAATTCCAACGGTACGCCGGTCCTGCTGGGCTCAACGGTCGCCTCGCCGATTGACGGCACGAACCAATTCGGATTGGCTCCCAATCTCGGCAGTTGGACGCTCACTTCCGCCGTCGACTTGAACAGCCCGACGGCCGGTTTCCTGAATGACGGTTCGCGAACCATCTCAGTGACATTTGAAGATCTGGCCGGCAACGTGAGTACGCCGGTCACCTTAAGTGTCTTCATCGACACCCAGGGACCGCAGGTCTCGAACGTGCAGATTAGCAGTAGCCTGGGTTTCGATTTGTTCGATCCGAAGCCCTCTGCTGGCCCGACTCCACGGACTGACAGTTTGACGATTTCGTTCCAGGATCTGGCCAATCGCGACACGCTGACATTCCCGAGCAACCCCGCGCTGTTGACGGCCCTGGCGGCAGCGGCAGCCGAACCCGGTCATTACGTCTTGCGGGGTGACGCCAACGGAATCATTCCCATTCAGTCGGTGACCATCAACCTGTCGCCCAATGTGAATGGCACACCAGCCCTGGCCACTGCCGTGCTGAATTTCGCGAACCCATTGCCCGACGATCGCTTTACACTGACCGTCGATGATCGGATCTTTGACACCGCCGGCAACCGCCTGGATGGCGAATCGAATGCGACGGAACCCCAGGAAAATCAGAATTTCTCCAGCGGCGACGGCACGGCGGGTGGCAACTTCGCCGCGCGGTTTACGATCGACAGCCGGCCCGAACTGGGCTCGGTGGGACAGGGTGGAATCACGATCGATATCAACGGCAACATGCAGTTTGATTCGACGAATACCGACTTCGTCAATCGCGACCTGGCGTTCGAATTCGGACTCAGTACTGACCGCCTGTTCGCGGGCAAATTCACCGCTACGAATGCCGTCACTCAGGATGGCTTCGACCGGATCGGCGGCTATGGCATGGTAAATGGCAAATACCGCTGGCTGCTCGATTTCACGAACGATGGACGCCCCGATTACTCGGTCATCAGTGGGATCCAGTTCAACGGCACACCCCTCTCCGGCAATTTCAATCCGGCCCATCCGGGGGATGAAATTGGCTTGTTTGACGGCTCGAGGTGGTACTTCGATACCAACAACAATAACAACATCGATACCGGCGACGTCACGTTCAAGGGCACGATGGTCGGCGTTCCGATCGTCGGTGACTTCGATGGCGACGGACTCGTCGATATCGCCGTGCAGAATGCCCGCTTGGACACGTTCTCGTTTGATCTCTCGTCCGCAGCCGACGGCACGCCCGGCGTGCTGGACGGAAATTCTGATTACACGATTCGCTTCGACAATCCCGGCGTCCCGCAGTCGCATACGCAATTGTTCCCAGGGGTGCTGGAACGTCCCTTCACCGGCGATTTCAATCTGGATGGAATCACGGACATCGGTCTGATGGTTCCGAATCGAGACGGGGCCTCACCGAGTGTTTCGACTGCGGAATACTTCATCTTCCAGTCGATCGCCGCCGCGGCCGTTCCAGGGACTGCCGCCGCCCTCAACCATCAATTCTCGCCCCTGCCACTGGGCGTTGACCTGTATGCCCAGTTCGGAACGAATGTGTCCGTGCCGCTTGTCGGCAATTTTGATCCTCCGGTCAGCCCGGCCGACACGAGCGAAGACCCAACGGACGAGACTGGCGGTATTGATGAAGGCACCAACCCAGGCGACCCCGAAATCGTCTATATGTCCGGCGAGAACAATGGCCCGCCCGCCGTGACGATCACGGCGATAGATTCCCAAGCCACGGAGACAGGAACGGGAGTCGAGGCGGATACGGCGACGTTCCGCCTTGCACGGACCGGATCCACGACTGAGCCGCTGTCGGTCGACCTGGTGCGGGGTGGCACGGCGGCGATCAACAGCCGTGACTTTACGCTGTCGGTGGATGGCGTGAATTTCAACCGCCAATCGATCAACATCCCCGCGGGGCAGTCCTATGTCGATATCGTCGTGAATCCGCTCGACGACTCGGCCGTTGAATCGACCGAGACGATCTCGTTCATGCTGATTCCCCGCAGCCGCTACTCGATCGATCCCGTCAAGGCAAATCGCCGGGCGATTGTCAGCATCAGTGACAACGAACCGACGGTCTCGATCACGGCCATCGACAGCAGTGCCTTCAAACCGTCGGGAGAAACTCCAGCCGACACAGGAACATTCCGAGTCAGTCGCAGTGGCGACCTGTCGGGCGACCTGACGGTCAAATTCAGTTTGGGAGGGAGTGCCAGCCGGAATTCCCACTACCGACTGCTGGTCAATGGCGTGTTGTTGACGGGCTCGACAATCGTGATTCCCGCCGGCCAGGACCATGTGGATGTCGTGGTGGTGCCGCTGACTGGCCGCCGGACAGTCACGCCCCGATCGGTCGCCATGACGCTGGCTGCTGGCAAAGGTCATAAGCTGGACGCCGCCCGGAGTGCTCGGGCCGCGACGATTGCGATTTCCGATCGGGTCTAGTGCTCTGGCACAACTTAATCTTCGGTTTGGGTGCCACTGGCTATGGCAGTGCCGGTAGTCTTTCGGCTGTCCGAAAAGCACTGTCATTGCCAATCCCCACGAGGAATTCACTCCTCTCTATCCTCCGCCAGACACCGCTCAATTTCCCCGCGCACCGGTTCCGGAAAAAAGACGTCCAATCGAAGCTGTGGATCTGATTGCCAGAACGCCACGGCATCGCTCAAGATCTGCAGATATGCGGTGAGAGCTACTCGGTTCCGCCGCATCGGCAGGGCCGTGTGGATAATCACAACCTTGCGGCAATCGGGCAGCCATGAGAAGTCTCTCAGGCAATCGTTTAACGCATCGAAGTTGCATCCAAAGTAATTGGGAAACTTGAGTTCCCGCGCGAGGCTCCGCAAGAGCATCGATTTCCTTTCGATTCCCTGGGGAGCACGTGCGACCAAGACGCCGGGGACCTCGGGCATCATGAAATCGTCCGCCGGAGTCGTGAAGTAATGGAACCCAAATTGGTAGTCTGTTGGAGTCATGAGTTGGTTCGCAGCCCTCCCTTCCCCTCGCGCAAAGAATGAAATCAGCCTCGCTCCCAATCCCCATTGCAGTCAACAGCGAGCCAGCGTATCGTGCCGGAGTTCAGAGACTTTAACGGGAGAACTGCCGTCATGGATGATCAACGAAAATCGAATTGGGCCTTGCGCTGCGCCGTTGTTGGCGTCCTTCTGCTCATCGCTTATCCATTGAGCCTGGGGCCTGTGTTGTATTTCACCCAGGGGATCGAAAGCGATGAGGTCATATTTATCTATTCCCTGTACACGCCTCTAGAACTGCTGGGAATGTATGTCCCCGCAGTTCATAGTGCCCTGGATGTGTATCTTTCGTTTTGGATTCCACAGTTTGGGCCCTGACCAGAATTCGGAAACCAATGCCTACGGAACAGAAATCTTCTTAAAGGATCGATAATGGTCCGAGGTGTAAAATACCTCGCCACCCTTGCCGACGATCAACCGTTGCGGTCCCGGGCCGCGCTGATTGGGGGTTGGTACGACGTATTCGTGGTAATAGCCAGCGGGCTTCCGGTCCAGTCTGCCTTCGCGATTTTGAAAGACCGTGCCGTCGTTGCGGTGCTCGTTCCGCTCACCCTTCTCAATACGATCCAAAGTGGGCTGCAGATCGATCGGACCCTGGTAGATGACAGTGCCATCCTGGTTCTTCAAGGTGACCTGCGCAATGAAGGTCGCCCGTGATCGGTCCTCGGATTTGGGAGGGGGTTGCGCCTTGGTTTGCGGGTTTTTGGAGAGGCTCGGGTTGGCCGCCCGGGTGGGTTCGATCCGCGTCCTTGATGCGTCCGCGGAGGGCAGCCGTTCGGAATTCACGCGCGCCTGATTGCTCTCAATGACTGGCCCGGATCCCTCTTTCGACTCAGTTGCAGCAATGTCAACGGACGGGTTGTCGTTTTGGGCCTGTTGCGTGGACTTAATGACGGGCACTTGAGGGGCAACTGGCGGTGGCGGATTGCCATTGGGCCAGTTGGAATAAATCAGGCCGAGTGCAAACACAACCGCCAAGATCAATCCCGGCGGACGTCGTCGATCCGATTTCACGTCGCTTCCCGATTCAGCCGACTCGGAAGGTGGTGCGTTGGGTGGCGTCATGATGAGAGATCCCTGAGAAGCTTTTCTGACAGAAAGATTTGCCGACAGAAAAATGAAGACCGTTGCCTTGAGTGAGATCGACTGACAAGGATTTTTCTGTCGTCCCATTTTTCTGTCAAAAATGATCCATTAGGCCCAAGGGCAAGCCTTGTTTCCGCCGGTCATGTCAAAAAATTGAAATCACATTGCCGAACCAACCAATTGAAAATCGGTAGACCTCGAGTACTTCCGGCGTGAACTTTCGTCGGGCCAATTTTGTCATGCCGGCTGTTAAAACACGAGACGCTCGGCAAAATCGAGGCTTTCACCTCCCGCAGGGGCGTCGGATTTTGCGGATTGGTTCGATCGCACGTGTTATCTCTGCGGTTCGGCCTGCGGCTTGTCGTTTACGCAGTCACCGCAAATTTGAAGCCTTGTTTCAGGTTTCTGCTGCGACTAGACTAGAAAACTTGAGTTGGTGGGCAGACCCCGGAACCCTGCCACAGGTGGAGCGTGTCCACCCGTCGCCCGGTTCCGGTTTCGTTTTGTGACGCACGGCCCGATGGGCTGGCTGCGTCAAAGGAAAAGTTTCATGCGGCGGCACGTTCTCTCTGCGTTGGTCATGAACCAGCCAGGGGTGTTGGCTCACGTTTCTGGCATGTTGGCGTCTCGCGCGTACAACATCGAAAGTCTCGCGGTCGGGGCGACTGAAGACCCTCAGTTTTCCCGGATGTCGATTGTCGTCAATGGTGACGATCGCACCCTCGATCAGGTACGCAAGCAACTGGAAAAGATCGTCACTGTCGTCCATGTGTCGGACTTCGCCAAGCAAAACATCGTCGAACGCGATCTGATGCTGATCAAGGTCAGCACCGCTGGTGACAAGCGCAGCCAAGTGAAGGAAGTGGTCGATATTTTCCGCGCGAAGATCGTCGACGTGGGACCTGACCACTTGATGGCCGAAATTTCCGGTCAAGAGCGCAAAATCGAGGCGTTTATCGATGCACTGCGACCGTTTGGAATCATCGAACTGGTCCGCACCGGCCGCGTCGCCCTGGTCCGTTCGGGAGCTCCTTCGCATCAAATTGAATACGAAGAAGATCTCACCGACGCCGAAAACCAAGTCCACGTGTAGCTGAATTCGTGAGAATTCAGACACAGTCCGTAACGGCGACGAAGTCACCAGAACTTTGTAAGTCGAACCGCCAGCGGCGGAATTCTTACGAAGTTCCGCTACATAAGAGCTTTCCAGGAAAGCGGTTCCGTTTCGATGGAGCCGCTTACTTTTCTTAATCCGAGTTCACGATACAATCGGGGCCTTGATTTCACGAACCTGTTGCCCACACACCTTTTTTCACCATCAGACTGAGAATCGTTCATGGCTGCCAAGATTTACTATGAAGATGACGCCGACCTGTCGCTGCTCAAGAACAAAGTGATTGCCATCATCGGCTACGGCAGTCAGGGGCACGCTCAAGCCCAGAACCTGCGTGACAGCGGCTGCAACGTAATCATCGGGCAGCGACCCGGCGGCCCAAATTACGACCTGGCCGTCAGCCACGGTTTCAAGCCGATGTCGGCCGCCGACGCCACCAAGGCCGCGGATCTCATTAACATTCTGGTGCCGGACGAAGTCCAACGCGACTTGTTCGTCTCGGAAATTCGCCCCAACCTGCAGAAGGGCGACCTGCTGCTGTGCTCACACGGCTTCAACATTCACTTCGGCCAGGTCGTCCCGCCGCCAGGTGTGGATGCCGCATTGGTCGCGCCCAAGGGCCCCGGCCACCTGGTTCGCAGCGAATATGAAAAGGGTGGCGGCGTCCCCAGCTTGATCGCTCTGTACCCCGGTGCTTCGGATGGGTCGCGTCAACTGGCTCTGGCCTATGCCAAGGGCATCGGCGGAACTCGCGGTGGCGTCATCGAAACGACGATTGCCGAAGAAACCGAAACCGACTTGTTCGGCGAACAAGTGGTCCTGTGCGGCGGCGTCAGTGCCCTCGTGAAGGCCGCCTTTGAGGTTCTCGTCGAAGCCGGTTATCAGCCGGAAATGGCTTACTTCGAATGCATGCACGAGTTGAAGTTGATCGTCGACCTGTTCTACCAGGGCGGTCTCAACTACATGCGGTATAGCGTCTCGAACACGGCCGAATACGGCGACTACACCCGCGGCCCGCGGATTGTTACTGAGCAGACCAAGCTCGAAATGAAGAAGATTCTGAAGGAAATCCAGAACGGCCAATTTGCCCGCGACTGGATTCTCGAGAACAAGGCGAACCAGGCCAGCTTCCAGGCCATTCGTCGCAATGAACGCAGCCACCAGCTCGAAACGGTTGGCAAGGAACTCCGCCGTATGATGACTTGGATCAAGGCCAAGGAATATTAATCGCTTTGGTGGGGAACGCCGCAGTCTGAGAGTGTGAGGGTATGGGTGTGTGAGGGTGGGGGTGGGGAAGGTTGAGTATCGGGTTTCGTATGGCCCTTTACTCCGTCACCCTCATACTCCGTCACTCACACACCGGATCGTAACCCTGCCGCTCACGGTTGAGTGGCAGGCATGTCGCCCAGGATGTCTTAGAGGCCCTGACAAAACCGGTTGTGGGAATTTCAGAACCGCGACATTTCTCGCGGTTCTGAAATGACGCAGAGGTTCTGTTAGCGTTTATCAGAGTAATTGAACATGCCAGCAACCCAGAGCCCCTTGCGGTTTGAAGAGCTGCGTCCGAACGATCACGTCGAGATCACTCAACGGATCAAAGTGGGGCTGAAGATCTGGTATCAGAAGACATCTGGCCGCGTGCAGCGGACCGAGCGTCGTCGGAACGGGCTACATGTCGAACGCAATGTCGACGACAAGGCATTCCAGGACATCATTCTGCTCTTGAAGGACGGCACTCCGACCGAAGAAACGACCATCTCGATGGACGAATACACGGTGCTGGAAAAACTGCCGAATTAGCGACGAATCTCAACTGGCGTCGCCGGCCCAGATCGTGATGAGTCTCGCCACCGCTTCAGCCGTCATCCGTGAAGGCAGCGTCAGATAGTCGCCGGGCAGACCCGCGACCTGCGAAATGTCGATCGGCACGTGGATGAAACAGACCTGCGTGCGCAATTCCGGATTCAACTCCAGGAAGTGGTGCGCCCAATACAGCGTGGCGTTGCAGAGATACGTTCCGGCATGATACGAGACGTACGCCGGTATGCCGTGCTCTCGCAGACGGTCTGCCCACTGTGACAGTGGCAATGCAGATTGATAGGCTGCCGGACCATCTGTAACCAATCCGAACATGTCACTGTCGGACCGGCCGGGAACGGCACCCACGTTTAGCCCCACCGCTTCCAGGCGAATGCGGGACGTGTTGTGTGCCTGACCAAGGTGAATCGCCAAGTCGAAGTTCAGACGCAGATCAGACTCCAGCAGTGGTCGAGCTGCCGCGAACTCGACGGGATAGACACGCTGTGTGATTTCGTATTCGTCACTCAGCAAGGGGAGCAAGTTTTCGAGACAGAGCTGGCTGGCATTTCGCTCCCAAGTACCAAAGGGAGCGAATGCAGTGACCAGGATGCGACGTCGCGGGCTCATTGTTGTAATTCAACCTCACGCTTTCGCCGGCTGGGCGTCGAACAGCTTGCTGATCAGTCGGGCGTCGGGTGGTGGGGTACACAAGCTCACAGCGACTCCGGCAATCAGCGAAATGCTCAACCCCCAGACGATCGGATCGCAACCGCACAGGTAGTATGGTCGGAAGCTGGTGACCTGACCCAGGAGTTGGTTGTCAGGCAGACCCAATATCCCGGCCAGGCCGAAAATGCCAATCGAATACAGACTCAGTGCCGTACCTGCTCCGAGGAACATGGCAGCCAGCACGCCGGAGACCGACGCTCGGCGCCAGTACGCGGCCATGAGGGCCGGGATCAAGAAGGTGCAAGCCGTACCGGTCGAACTGAACACCACCATCGCCTGCAGATATTTCACGGGTTGAATGTTGGCCGCCACCGCCACCAGCCCGACGACCACCATTGCGGCGTGTGACAGGAACCGGAGCCGGCCTTCGGACGCATTGGGTTCGATGAACCGTTGATAGATATCGCGGACCAGCCCCGAGGAAATCACGACGAGATAGGAACTGACCGTCGCCATAATAGCTCCGAACGGAGCGGCCAGAATCAACCCGGCCCAGAACGAGCTCAGCGGCAGATCACGAGTCGTCTCCAATGCCATCAACGGAACGATTTCATCCGAATGCCCGCCCAGATTGGGAAACAACGTCCGCCCACAGACGCAGATAATGATTAATGGAATGTAAATGAAACAGTTGTAGATGCTTAGCAGATAGATCGACCGGCGAAGCGTCTGGGTGCTGTCGCACGCCATGATCCGCACCATTCCGGCGGGGGAACTCAATCCCGAGTAGACCCAGAGCACGAAGAACGAGATGGCGAGGCTGAGCGGGAGAAACTGTCGGCCGATCCCTTCCGGATCATATCCGGGACCGTAAATGAAACCCGGTCCCGTTTGCTGCACGGCAGTCACCGAGGCCACTTCCAGGCCGCCGACGCGCCACAGCGCCAGGACGAGCAGCAAGATGACTCCGAAGAACATCATGACGCTCTGAAATAAGTCAGTCCAGACGGCCGCCAGGAAGCCGCCGGCCATGGTGTAGCCGACCACCGTCAGCGTAAAGATTCCCAAACCGGCAAAGTACAGCCAGTCGATGGGTGCCGCGGCAGCCACGACGGCACCCTTATGGGCTTTCAATTCCTCCGGTGTCAGCAGCGAATCCAGCGTCCCTTCCAGATCGGAAACGTCCTTGAACGGCTTGTCCTGCAGAGCTTCCAGCTTGGCAATCGTCTCGGGTTTGACCCCCTTCTTCGCACGAAACACTTCAATATGCTTTGCACCGAGTACGTAGTTGGAAAACTCTTCGCTCATGGCCAGCGATTCCGTTCCCGGCCACGACAGCTTCATCACGATCGCACCGGCCTTGAACTGGGCGATCATCATGAATGACATGTAAAACAGAATGCAGATCGATGCGAGTAACCCCAATGCCGGGCTGCCGAAACGCTCGCGGAAGAAGTCAGGAATGGTGATGGCCCCCAGCCGACGGGACAGTTGCGCCAGCCGCTTGCCAAGGATCCCGAAACCCGTAATCGGAACCACCATGTAGCTGCCGATCCACAGTGCCACGATCCAGCCGTGGGTATAGACCAGCGAGGGGAATCCCATGAATGTGCCACCGCTTTGCACGGTTGCCGTCAGGGCGAGTGCCCAGGCACCCAGGCCGCGATTGCCCAGGAAAAAGCCCTTCATGAACGAACCGGAATGGACGGCCCGATTGGCGAGCACACCGATCCAGCCCGAGGCGAGAATGAACACGGCCAAGGCGACCAGCGTTCCAATTCCACCATGCGGTTTCGACGCCGCCGCTGCGAATAGGAAACTAGACATGGGCCGCCTCCAGTGCCGCTGCGGCTTCTGGATCCAGACCCAGGTCTTCGTCACGGACAATGAAGGCACCGAAGAAGAGCGAGAACGCGGTGCAGATCCACCAGGGCAATGCGACGCCCCAGAAAATCCAGGATGGGAACCCGAGCACAAATTCGACGCGCTGCGAACCCTTCCCGTGATCGACCCACAACTCGGGGATGCCGCCCGGCTGAGCGGGCTGGCGAACTTCGACCTTTTTCTTGTCGGAAATCAGTGACGGGTCGGTGATGTAACCGTTGAGATAACAGTACGAAACCGACCACGTCATCGCGATCACCCAACACGCAAACACGATCAGCGCCTCGCGTCGCGCGCTGATTAACACCGGATCTTCCTGTATGTGCGGCATTCAGTCCCCTGAGGTTTGTTGCGGTTCCTCTGATCGAGACGCATCAAAGGGGACTGATTATAACCGCATGACCATCGATTGACGAGCTATTGCGCCGACAAAAAGTTGATCTCTTTGCCGTTGATGAAATGCAGACGGCGGATTTCAATAATCTTCCACTCGGCGCCCTCGCGTTGCCAGTCGAGTTCCCAGCGCGTCGGGTGATAGTTGACATCGCTGGTAAACCCAGCCAGGTTAACGGTAATCGACGCATTCGCGCGAAAATGAGAGACCGCCACTGAGCCCGCACCGCGGAATCTGACCCAGACGTCCGAAATCCGCAAATCGTCTTTCACCTTCACCTTGTCCAGGGTCGTCCGGACAACTTCCCGTTCATTCGCCTGCTGCGAGAAATAACTGAGTACCTTGGGAATGTCTTGTCGTTTCACGGCGTCACTCAGGTCGTAGATATTCTGAATGACTTGCTCACTGGGAGTAATGACGAAGTGATCCAGCACGAAACAGCCGCCGACCAGCAGGAGGCACACGAGTCCGCCGATCAGGCTGGAGGATTGCCGTCGCGAACCAAACCTGCCGAAAAACACAATCGCCAGGCAGGCCAGGGCAATCGCCGCGGGCCAGGGGTTTTCGGTGGGCCACATGGGATGTCTTTCACGAGGAATTAGCACGCGACGAGGAGATGTGCAAACGACACCTCAAGCATAAACCATTCGTCAGGGCGAGGGAATGGGGCGTTTACAACCTGAGCGAAGCGAAGCGTGACTCCCCCCCTTTATAAACATTGGTATCTACACAATGTTATTTTTCAAAAACGCTGCTTAGATAGAGAAAACTGCTCCCCTCGCCTCGGTACTCCGGGGAGAGCGGCTGTGTTCATAGTCAAGTGAATTTCTAAGAGATTAGGCGTTGGCGAATCGAGATTTCCAATCAGTATTGTTTTTGACCATGGTATTCAGGATGACAATCAGTTTGCGCATACAGGCG
>CAMAVF010000162.1 GCA_945861445.1 Planctomicrobium piriforme
CACCGGCATGCTGATCGGCGGTGTAATGTCGGTCTCGAACCTGTATGTGGGGCTGAAGACCGGTTGGGGGCTGGGGGTCACGATTACCGCCAGCATCATCGCCTATGCAGTCTTCCAGGCGCTGGAACAAATTATCCCGGCCTATCGCAAGAATCCGTTTACGATTCTCGAGAACTACACAATGTCGAGTGCCGCGAGTGCCGCGGGGTATATGTCATCGGCGGGGTTGGTTTCGGCAATTCCGGCACTCTATTTGACGACCGGCCGGCAGTTGTCCTGGTGGGAACTGATGACTTGGATCGGTGCCGTTTCCGCGTTGGGCGTGTTTATGGCGATTCCCCTGAAGCGCCAATTGATTAACATCGAACAACTTCCCTTTCCTTCAGGGATTGCGACAGCCGAAACCCTGAAATCGATGCATACCGAGGGCCAACAGGCGCTCTCCAAAGCCAGGTCTCTGTTTGGGGCGTCATTGATTGGAGGGCTGCTGGCGTTTTGGAAAGAGTTCCCGAGTCTCTTGCCCAAGTCGAGTGCCGAATCACTCGGCAAGTATGCATTTCCCGCGGAATTTCCGCTCGTTCCCGGAGCGACCGGCAAGCGCTGGCTGGATGATTACACGATCGGAATCGAGGGCTCGCTAATCATGGTGGCGGCCGGGGCCATCATGGGCCTGAGAGTCGGCATTTCGCTGCTCGCGGGTGCCTTGATCTATTATGGAATTCTCGGCCCGTGGTTGATCGAAAATGGCATGGCCAAGCCCGGCTATCGTGGCATTGTCACGTGGACCCTGTGGCCGGCGACAGCGATGATGGTGACTTCGGGACTGCTGTCTTTCGCCTTGAAATGGAAGACGATCGTGCGGGCCATGGGCGGTTTGTTTGCGGCCTTCAGCTCTTCTTCCGCGCCGCGCGCGCATGACCCGATGGACGATATCGAAGTGCCGACGTCGTGGTTCGTTGCCGGCACATTTGTCACGGGCCTGGCGTGTGTGCTGCTGGGACACTTCTTATTTGAGATTACGTGGTGGATGGGAATCATCGCGGTCTTGGTGACGTTTCTACTATCGATCGTGGCGGCACGCGCAACCGGCGAAACTGACGTCACACCGATTGGTGCGATGGGTAAGATCACCCAGCTCCTTTATGGCTGGATGGCTCCTTCGAACATTACGACGAACCTGATGACGGCCTCGATTACGTCGGGTGCCGCATCGCACTCGGCTGACCTGCTGACTGATCTGAAAACGGGCTACTTGCTCGGTGGAAATCCGCGGAAGCAGACGATTTCGCAATTGTTCGGCGTGCTGGCGGGAACGCTGGTCTGCGTGCCAGTCTACATGGTGGTCGTCGATCCATCGAAGCTGGGTTCGAAGGAACTTCCGGCTCCCTCCGCCAAGGTCTGGGAAGGCGTCGCCAACCTGTTGTCGAAGGGAATATCGAACTTACCTCCGGGAACATTAGAAGCAATTCTCGTCGGGGGACTCATTGGCTTGGTCCTCACGTTGTGTGAAGAGTTCCTGCCCAAGGAATACAAGAAGTGGGTGCCTTCATCGACGGGATTGGGAATCGCTGGGGTGATTCCGGCGTTCAATTCCATATCGATGTGTGTCGGCGCCCTGATTGCCTGGATGATCGCGAAGTACCGCAAGGACATCGACGAACAATATACGATCCCGTTTTCATCCGGTTTGATTGCCGGTGAGTCACTGATCGGTGTGGCCATTATCTTGTTGACGCAGGGCCCGGCACTCATCATGACGCTGTTCGGCAGCGGGAAATGAAAGTAGTTTCGCCCAATTCCCATCAGTCCCATGTGTCCTATAAGTCCCATCCGTCCCATCAGAATTCATGGGATTTATGGGAAGAATGGGAATGATGACAAGGCGGCACGGCCTCCGCATTTGTCAATCGTCATCATCTTCGTCGATCCCCGCCGCCCATTCCGGATACGGGATCTTGGGGCCCTTCACGGCCCTCCACAGAATGCGATTCAACACGTCCTCGGGGGCCTTGTCGACTTCGCGGAAATTCAGGCTCGCGGAAACGATCGCGTCCTTCTTGAGGAGATCGTTCCTGATCGCGGCCGGATGCGGATTCATCTGGTCGAGGGGCACTCGGTTGGCAACCGACTGAAATGGGGTCAGGTCCGGCGTGTCGGTGAAGCAATCGAACATCGGGGTCGCGCTGGCGTCGAAATGATTCATGGGCGGCAGACCCAGGATCTGTTCCATCGTGCGGATCAGGCTGGTGGTGTTGTATTGGGTACTCACCACCTGGCCGCGTTTGGCGAAGGGACTGAGGCAATACGCCGTCGTGCGATAGCCGCTGACGTGGTCCCAGCCCGCTTGCGGGTCGTCTTCGATGGAGAAGATCGCCATCTCTTTCCAGAACTTGGAACGGCTGAGACCCTCGACAATGCGGCCCACGGCCAGATCGTTGTCGGCCATGCACGAGGCTGGCGTCGGACAGCCGGCACTGGTGCCGCTGGTGTGATCGTTGGGCAGGCAGATGATGGTCAGTTGGGGAAACTCCCCCTTGGCTTCGTACTCTTTGAGTTCCTTCAAAATGAAGTCGGCCCGATACTGATCCGGGACCGACATTTCCCAGCCGACATAGCCCGTCGGTGAGAATGCGCGGATCGACTCGACGGAAGGCTCGCTTTCAAACACGACCTCTTTCGTTTGACCTTTCCAGGTGCGGTAACACGCGAGGTACGGTGGCACGCCCTTTTTGGCAGGATCGGCCCAGCGAACTTTCGGCGCCATGAACTCGCCGTAGTTACGGATCGTCTTCTTGTGCGCGATGGCGTTGTCCCACAGGAATCCGGCGGGAGAATAGGCCAACGCGTCCGCTTCGTCCTCGCCCATGCCATCGGGATAACTCCGCGGGAATCCGGCGAAACTCTTCTCCATGTAATCCGTACTGAACGCGGTCGTACTCCATTGGTGCCCGTCGGCGCTCAGAATTCCGGCACAATACGTGTTGTCGAGCAACACGAATTCGTTGACCAGCTTGTGCTGATTGGGCGTGATCTCTTCGCCGAAGATGCAGAGATCCGCCTGACCGCGACCGCGTTTTAACGCGCCAAACACTTGATCGTACGTGCGATTCTCCTTGATCAGGTAGACCACGTGTTTGATCAGACTCGGCTCGCCAATCCGTTCTGGAATGGCTCGAGCAGGTTGATTGGCTCGAGCGGGCAGTGCCGCCTGAGCGATGGCGCCGCGGCGGATGTTCTTCGCGGCGCGTTCCGACAGTTTTGCCAGGTCGGCCTCGTTGGGGATAGGCATCAGCGAGACCGATCCATGGTAGTGATGTGAGTTGAATCCCGTCCCGTTGCCCTGCTTCTTGGGTGTGATTGGCAGTCCCTTAATGTTGGCGACGCACAGCACCTTGCGGCTGGGATCGAACACGACTGCACCCGGGAACCAACCGGCCGGGACCAAGCCGCGGATCTTGGTGTCCCCCTTGTCCTCCGGATCGAAATGGAAGACGGCGATCGCGTTGTGGGTGCCATTGGCAACGAACAGCGTCCGGCCCGAGGCGTCAAATGCCAGAGCGTTGGGGGAGGCTCCCAGGAGATCCGACGGCTTGTGCTTCGCCCAGATCGTTTCGATCACGGCTTCCGTCGCCACATCGATGATGCTCAGGTGGTCGCTGCCGGCGTTGGCACAAACGACATGCTTCTTGTCAGGAGCAACGGCAAGTCCCGAGGCATGCAAACCAGTCAGGATTTCATTGGCGACCTTGCCTTCTGCCAAGTGAATTATACTGACCGATCCCTCGTTGGAAATGTGCCGCACAGGGTCGACACGGACCAGCGTCCCGCGCCCGGCCGGCCCGGTCAGATCGCCTGCGCCGGGACGACGGCCGGCCCAGTTGCTGACAAAGGCTTTACCGTCAACCAGCACGACATCATACGGCGCCATCCCCACGTCCCACGACCGCACCAGCGTCCCCTTGGCCGTATCAATCTCCAGCAGCTTGTTCGACAGATTTCCGCAAACGTACAGCTTCGAATCATCCACTGACAGTTGCAGCCCGCTCGGAATTTCCGGCTTGCGACGCGGTGCCCCGGCATTTGGGAGGGAGATCGTGTGCGAGGGCTGCACGGCTCCGGCATCATCAATCGAAAACACCTTGATGGAGCCGTTGACGTTGCTCAGATAAATCCGCTTCCCATCGTGCGAAAACACCAGTCCGGTATAGCTGACCTGACCGCTGCGATCGGGTTTGAGAATATTCGGGGAGACGACAGTCGGCGGTTCCTTCTGGTCATCGCCAGGCAAGGCGACCCGCTGCACGACCTCGGCCTTGTCGATATCAATGACCAGCAGTTCGCTGGTCTTGCCCGAGACCACCAGTCGTTTGCCGTCCGGCGACAACGCCACCGCCTGCGGCCGTAGCCCGGCAAGTTCCACCTGCTTACCGTATGGAGTCAGCAACTGGTTCACGGGAGTGACGATGTAGTCTTCTCGCGACCTGCCTACGAGGTCCGTCGTGGTTTCGATTTGGGCCTCTTGGGCCTGGGCCGTATTTGTTCCCAATCCCAGCAGCACAGCGCCGACCAGCCAGAAAGTGCAAGAGCGTGTCATCACGAGTCCTTTAGCAGTGCCTGATGTCGTGGAAACTGGTGTGAGTATCGGTCGATCCAACAGTTGCGTCAACCGCCTGGAGGGATACTTCACACGAGTCTCATGAGGAACGTCGGGCGCTCAGGATGCGCGTTGAGCAATCACGGTCACGCCTTTATCAGACGCCGGAATGACCTCCGGCTCGGCGACTTCCGAGCAAGACTTTCGAGATCAATTCCCTGCGATGGGGTCGTCATGATGACGATCTCGTTCCCCGTACGACACGCAGATTTGCGAGAAATTTAACACGCGAAATCATCCATTTCGCCTGGCAATTCACCCTGTTTCCGACAAACCGCGATGTCAGGCCACAGGCTGCTGAGAAGTGTGTTGGCATTGCAATTGCTTACTGACATTCGGGCAATTGAACCGCAAGCTTTATCAGAAAGACATCATGCACAAGCACATCGTAGAGAGTGAAACTATCAATCCTGAACTTGAGTCTCGTACCGGCAAAGTCAAGTACGCACTGCTCGGATGGCTGATCGGTTTGCCGCTCCCCATCATTCTGATTCTGCTGTTTGTACGTGGTTGTGATTTCTAACAGCGTTGGGAAATGATTGGACGGGCTAAGAGACTTCTTGCTCCGCCGGTTGAGCCTCAACGGGGCTCGTGGTGAGCGTTCGGGCTTCCGTGGCTCGCCACTTACGGCTGCGGCGTTTCATCCAGCGGACGGCCAGCAGATCGATCAGCGGTCCGAGCATCCGATTGAGAATCCCGTAATGGGACTGACCACCGTGACGAGCGCGATGTGCCACGCGAATCTCGTGGACTTCAAACCCTTCCATCTGCACCAGCGCCGGCAAAAATCGATGCAGTCCGTGGAACAATTTGATTCGTGCCACGGCCTCGCGACGAAAAGCCTTCAGCGAACAACCGGTGTCGTGGATCCCATCTTCCAGGACCCATCGTCTGAGGGTATTCGCGAATTTGGATGCCAGGTGCTTCGTCCAGTGATCTCGGCGTCCATAGCGCCAGCCGCAGACCATATCGCAGCCGTCGAGCGCAGCGAGCAATCGCGGAATCTCGGACGGGGGATTCTGGCCATCGGCGTCCAGCGTGACCAGCACCGCACCGCGGGCAGCTCGGAAACCGGCGTCGAAGGCGGCTGACTGGCCGAAGTTGCCATTCATCCGAAACCATCGCAATCGGGGTTCACGGACCGCCCAATGCTCCAGGATCGACGGCGTTTCATCCGTCGAGCCGTCGTCGACGACCAGGATCTCTGACTCACCCGGCAACTGGTCCAACACCATCTGCAACTCGGACAGCAGGTCCGGCAGGCAGGCGGCTTCATTATGAGCCGGAATGATGATCGAGCGATCGATGGGCACAATCGAGTCCTTCGTCCGTGAAGGGAAGACCTATATCTCTATAATCCGCGAACGGCTTTCAGGATCTTATCGTAATCGTTGTCCACAACGATAGGCTCGTTTGCGTAGGCCGTCGTCGCAATGGCATTTTCGGCCAGCAGCTTCCGAGATGATTCGGCTTGCGGCGTGTGATAGGCGACGGTGACGGTCGGGTCCTTCAACTGGTGCCCCGTGAGAATGCAGACGACGCGGTCGCTGGGAGCGATCACCCCTTCGGCCCGCAATAACTTGGCACCAGCAACGCTCGCCGCACTCGCCGGCTCACAACCGAAGCCACCCGCCCCGATCTGGGCCTTGGCATCCAGAATCTCTTGATCGGTCACTTGCCGGACCACGCCATCGCAGGCGTCCAACGCTCGCAGGGCTTTGATCAGATTCACTGGTCGATTGATCTGGATGGCAGTCGCCAGAGTCGCCGCGCGACGGCCTGCGGCATCCATTTGAGCATAGAACCGCTCGATCAATTCCTGGTCTGGACGCCCGTTGTTCCAGCGCAGGCCTTGTCCCTGATAGAGCCGGTAGAGCGTGTTGGAACCGGCCGCATTGATGATCGCCAGACGAGGAATGCGGTCGATCAACCCGAGTTGCTTGAGCTCGATGAAGGCCTTGCCGAAGGCACTGGAATTCCCCAGATTTCCGCCCGGTACGACGATCCAGTCGGGGACTTCCCACCGCAAGGCTTCGAGCACCCGGTACATGATCGTCTTCTGGCCTTCGAGTCGAAACGGATTGATGCTGTTGCACAGGTAGATCTTGGCGGGACCGGCGACTTCCTTCACACGCTGCATCGCGTCGTCGAAATCACCGAGAAGCTGCAGGGTCTTGGAGCCGTAGTCGAGCGCCTGCGACAACTTGCCATAGGCAATCTTGCCACTCCCGACAAACACGAAGACCTTGAACTGCTGGCTGACGCTGGCGTAAATGGCGAGCGACGCGCTGGTATTGCCCGTGGAAGCACACGCGGCACTGGTCGCCCCGACCATGTTTGCATGGCTGATGGCGGCAGTCATGCCGTTGTCTTTGAAGCTGCCCGAAGGATTCAGCCCCTCGTACTGCAAGTGCAGATTGCCAGCCCCCATGCCCACATACTTGCCGACGGCAGGGGCCTGCTGCAGGATCGTCTGGCCTTCGCCAATCGTGACAATCTTGTTGTCCGGAACGAACGGCAGCAGTTGCCGGAACCGCCACACGCCGCTGAAGTCGAGCGGCTGATGACGATTGGCCCAGCGGGCTTCGAACTCTTTTAACGACCCCGGGACCGGCAATCGGTCCCAGTCATAATGTACATCCAGCAGACTGCCGCAGGACGGACAGGCGGTCAGCGTTTCATCCACGGGGAAGGATTCGGCGCACTCCAGATTGAGGCACTTCTGATAGGCAACGGTCGTTTGAACTGCGGTTGAAATTTTCTGCACCTTTTTTCCAGGATTGCGGCAAGAACAGCCATTTTCACGGTTTCACCCAGCATTGGGAAGGGCAAACTTTTCACACATCAGTCCCATGTGTCCCATCAGTCCCATTCCTGACATCCACCGAAAATGACATCAGGCCGAAGCAAACGCTTCGGCCTGATGAGTTTTCTTCGTTAACGCTGGCGACGATTATTCCGCGTAGAACTGAGTCGCCTCTTCAACGATCAGTGGCTTCTGAATCGATTCGCTGGTCAAGCGGGCTCGCAGCTTGGTCGTTCCGGCGACCGTTCCCTTGATCGTGATCTTGTAGATCAGGCTCTCACGAGCGGCCAATTCCGCGGCCTGCTTGAAGATCAACACACCGCTTTCGATGATGTGACCGGTCGGGCCATCCACTTTCACCAGCTCCACGTCCGGCGGCAGTTCGCAAGAGATGGCCACCTTGCTGGCACTCTTCGAGCCTTCGTTGCGGACTTGGATTTCGTAAGTCATTTCGCTGCCGATTTCGATCGGATCGTCGGCATCTTTCACTTCCATCACCAGCGAGGCGGCACCTTCCACCCGAGTCGCCACCACGGCCGTCGATTCGGCACCCGCATCACCCGAGACTTTGAATGAGTGACGGTATTCACCCAGCTTTTGAGGCATCAATTCCAGTTCCACGGTCGTGGACTGGCCGGCATCCAGGTGACCGACATACCAACTGACGGTTCGACTGGCCGAATCCCAGCGACCGCCATGATCGGCTTTGACATAGTCGAAGCCAGCCGCGACCACCTGTGTGAGGCGGACGTTTTCCGTCGACGTGTTACTGTTGTTGGTCACCGTGACGGCATACTTCGCCGCCCGGTGCATGTATCGCAGGCTGGGACCGGTCGCGGCCAGCTTCAAGCTCGGGGCCAGCACCTTAATCTGGGCCTGGGTGCTGTGCTCCAGGGTCCCGGTACTCGATTTGGCAATCACTTTCACCGTTTGGTCGCCCCCCGCAGTCGCGATCATTCCCAACCGCACGGTCCGGCTTTCGCCAGGTCCCAGCGGACCGATTTCCGTCGAGAATTCCTTACCCGAACTGCTTTCGAGACCTTTTGGAAGGACGGCATGGACGACCACATTCTGAGCGGTTCCCGTACCCGGATTGGAGACCGTCACTGTGGCTCCAGCGGGTTCACCGAGATGAACTTCTTTGGCCAGCTTCACCGTCGCCGTCAGCATCGGCTCAGAAACCTGGAACGAGGTGGCCGCGGTTCCGGTAAATCGGACCTGGGCCGTTGCACCCAATTCGCCCCGTTTCGTCGGGACCATTGTCAGCTCGATCGTTTTCTGTTCGCCAGCGGCGAGATTTCCAAACTGCCATTCCAGTTTCGAATTGGACGATTTTGGGAAGGGAACCGACTCGATCAACTGGACCGATTCCGGGAAGCTGGCTTCGACGATGATCTCCCGGGCAGAAACCTTACCATTGTTCTTCACGATCAACACGCACTGGCATTGTTCGCCCAATGTGACTTCACCACGAGCTTCCCAGGTGACATCGACTTGCGGCGCCTGGTTATTGGCGGCAGGAGCCGAGGGGGTAACAGCCTTGGAGATCGATTCTTTACCCTTGGAGATCGGCTTGGCGATCAAATCGGTCTTGCTCTGATTGGGCTTCTTGATTTCGGGCAGTTTGGTGACCGTCGCTTTGGCGACGGGGGCCTTTTCTGAGGTGACCTTGGGGGCGGCCGATGCGGCGCTGGTGGTCACGATGCGCTGTTGGGTGTTCTTGCCGGCCTCTTCCTTGAAACCGGCGTTTACAACTTCGGTCGGTCGCTCACTGGGTTCAAAGGGATTGACTTCGAACGTGGTCTCCCGCGATTCTGAGCCTGAAACAGGCCGAATGGGCTCCTGAACTTTCTTGTTGGAAACGGTTTCGGGGGCATGGGCTTCGTTGCCAGGACGGACCGATTCGAGCAATTCCTTGTAACGCGCCGCTTTGCGAGCTTGATCGCTCGCTGGCGGCGATTTGGTCACGGGGGCTGCGGCTGGTGGTGTCTCAATTGCCGAGGCGAACGGGTCTGATTCGATCTCCACTCGCGCTGTCGATTCCGGACGACTTACGGGTTGACCGCCCACTGGTTTCTTGGGCAGCGCAACTGGTTCGACATCCTCGAACAGACTGCGAGTTGCGGCATCGTCAGTGCTGGTCAACTTCTCGCTTTGCACCTCGAGGAATTCGCTCGTGTTCACCGCGATCGGCGTTTTGGCGATCGGCGCCTTGGCGGCCGGGAGCTGTGAAGCAGGTGTCTTATCGATCCCAGCACCGGTGGTGATCAGGCTGCGGGGTTTCGGTGCGAGCACAGGAACCGGACGAGTCGTCCGAGAGCTCGTTCGGGAACTCGGAGACACCGTACCGGTATTTCCTGTCGGAACGCGAACAGGCCGCTCGGGGGCGACCTCGGAATCGTCGGAATCGTCCGAGACCGACGCTCGTGCGGTCGGTGTCGCGTCGTCCGCGGCAACCTCAGGTTTACGAACCTGGTTCTTGTTTTTGGAGTAGATCAGCAACCGAGACCGCCCGCCGAGAAAACCCTTGCGGGCAGTGGGGCTTGGTTCGTCCGCCGCGAACAACGCTTGCACGGCGCCGGCGGCAACACACATGACTGACAGCCACCAAATCTTGCGCATCCTGCACACTCCTTGAACATCACTCCGCTCGACGGAGAATGTAGCGTGCTCCGCACGCCAGGGTTGAGACATTGCTGTCCACAGATCTCGTCAAGACATCATTCCCACCAGATAGTGGTTGTGTACGCTTGATTCGATCACGTTCGACAGAGTTTGCCGAGACACTTTCAAGTGACTCCAGACAACTCTCCATCGTCCTGTATCGGTCGTAGGGATCGAAGGACTTAAAACGATTTGGCAAGGATTTCCGGTCGTAGCGACTAAAACGTGGGCTATCAGCCTGTTGAAAAAGGTGTCTGGAACTTTGCCAACCACACGGAATTGAGCGTTTTTTCGACGTTCGGAGAGTTCCAGACACCTTTTTCAACAGGCTGATAGGCTTCCAGGTTTGTCCTGAGAATCAATGGCAATGACAGGCTGGAAGCCTATCCCACTTGACCTGTCAGTCGGCCCGCTCGTCCAGTTGCTCACGCAGCGCATCTCGTTCCTGGCGAGTAACTTCCAAATCGAACATCAAGTATTTGATGTCGAGTCGGAGTTGCGACAGAGCTTCCTGAACTAGGCTGAGTATCCGACGGCGGCGACGAGTTGATTCGACGACCTGCCCGTAGAGTTGAGGCAATTCCCCCTGTTCCTGGGGTGCCAACAGGGCGAGACGCTTCCCCAGCTCGACGAGTTCCCGCGGGAGTTCGTCAGTGCCTGCGTCAGGAATGCGTGAGTGAGTATTCTTCATAGTCTCCGCCCGGGCTGCAACATCTCGATCCGTCGTATTGCATCAGATTCTGTGCCAACTGTCTTTAGAATGCAACAGATTCGCTCAACTTCTGTCTCTACAAAGAGTTATGAGTACGCTCCTGATTTCAGTCGTGATAACGTCCGTTGACAATGTGGCGACTTCTCATCTTGGCGTTGTTCACAAGAGCTATTAAAATCAACCACTTGTGTCAGGTTGAGCGATTTTACCTCATGTCATCCGGCGTCAACAGAATGGTCGTCAGGATCTTGAGACCATTTGCGGAATGGATGCTTTTTTGAGCAAATACTTGTCTCAAAGAATGCCGTAGGGAAGCGGCGCAAACTATGACGCTCAGGGGCAACAGTGCATCTGGAGTTGTCGGCGCCCTCCAAGGGCGAACCGCGTGGATTGCCTTTTGCTTGATGTTCCTGGCCAGTCCGGCTGCGGCCGTCGACTTTATCGAGGGCTTTGACGGCCCTCAGACGAGTTGGAAGATTGCGACGGATTCCAAGACGTGCCGGGTCGTCGATCATCGACGTCACGATAAGATCCTCAAGTCTGGTACGGGATCTGAAAATGTCGTCTTCGATGTTCAGGACAATGCGCGCGTCGAACTGGCCCACGGGCTCAGTCCCGCGCGTGTTTTGGATGAACCACTGACTGCCAACGTCTGGGTTCGCTCTAACCGCGCCGGGGCGAAGTTCTCGCTGCGGCTGATCTATCCGCATCTGACCGATCCCGAGTCGGGTCTGGTCGTCTTCCGTTTGGTTGATGGGGACACATATCAATCCGATGGCAAATGGCAGTTATTGACCTGCAAGACGTCCGAAAAAGAACTCAATCGCCGAGGCCAATTGCTGCGCGCTCAATATGGTGCGAAGTGCGATCTGACCGATGTGTATGTCGATTGTGCGTTCATTTCCATCGAATTGGGGGGCGGCGCGACCGAGCTGTTTATTGATGAATTGACTCTGGGACCGGTGGTCAGCCCGAGTGCCGATATTCCGGGACTGCCCGCAGCAGGCGCTGCGGCCGCCGAGTTGAATGATGTGAAAATGCAGCACGACCGGCTGCTGATCAATGGCAAGCCGCGGTTCCCGATCATTCTGCCGTATCACGGCGAGCCCCCCGCGGAATTGGCCGATCTGGGGGTCAACATGATGTGGATTCCGCGCCACGATGATCGCGCAGTGATCGAGTCGCTCGCGCAAGTGGGCATCGGCGTCATCGCCACGCCACCGCTCGCCCTGTCACCGGAAGGAGAAATTCTCGACGCGGAAAATGCCGGCTTGGCGCCGTTGGGCGAAGAGCTGGATCAGATTCTGTTCTGGATGCTCGGGAACGATATTCCTCCCAGCGAACGCAAGCGTTTGGGAAACTGGCAGAAGCAACTGTTGTCGGCCGATCGTCGGCGTCACCGGCCGCTGATGGCCAGCGTGACCGGTGCCGAACGGGCCTTTTCCCGGCTGGTGGCCATGCTGGGTGTCAGCCGTCCTGTTCAAGGCACAAGCCTGGACTACTTGCGCTATCGCGATTGGCTGGCGGATCGGCAACTGGCAGCCCGGCCGGGGAGTTTCTTCTGGACGTCGATTGATACCGAGTATCCGCCCGAATTACTGGCCGCTCGGCAGGCCCGCCAGTTGATCCAGCCGGTCATGGAGCCCGAGCAACTCCGACTGCAAACATTTGCCGCATTATCGAGCGGTGTCCGGGGCCTGGGATATCTGTCGACTCAGGGTCTGTTCCATGAGGGGGCGGGAGCCGCTGAGACCCGTTTGATGTTGAAACAATTACAATTCGATATGAAATTGCTGGAACCGTGGCTGGCCACCGGAGCCCCGGTGGGCAACGTCAAGTTTCAAATGTTGCGTCCCTCCCCGGCACCCACCATCGCCACCGCGGCGCGGAAACCGACTGTCGTCGCCGTCGGCCATGCAGTCTCAGCACCCGCCGGGCAACCCACGACTGATGTGTCGCAGATTTCAGCCACATTGTTGGAATCGGACTACGGTACGTTGCTGTTGGGGACCTGGTTTGAGAACAACTCGCAATTCGTCCCCGGTCGCATGGCGGCGAATGACGTGCAGATTGTCGTGCCGGGAATCAAAGAGACCGCTAAAGCCTGGGGAGTCACGACCACTGAGATTCGCCCCCTGGTGACCGATCGCAATGCTGTTCCGGGCGGCACGCTGATTCGCCTGCAGCAGTTTGAACTCACCACGGCAATTGTCATCTCCTCAGATCTGTCTTTGGGCGATGACCTCCGTCGCCGGATGCGCGAGATGCAGGCGGACAGTGCCGCGTGCGTGGTGCAGTTGGCCCGAGCCAAGCTGAAGCGTGTCGAAGGTGTGGTGGAACAACTTGAGTCTCTAGGTCGAGCTCAACCTGATGTCGACCGCATGTTGAAGAAGGCCCGGGAACTGGCAGAAACGGCCGTCACCAATCTTGAGCGGAAGGATTATGTGGCCGCTCGCAAGAATGGCGACTACGCGCTGCAGATGTTACGGGTACTGCAGCGTGCCCACTGGGACGATGCCGTCGCGACGACCACTCATCCGATCTCCAGTCCGCACACGATTTGCTTTCAAACCCTGCCCGATCATTGGCGGTTGCAGGCCCGCCTGCAAGCCGATCGCAACCGCTCGGCCGACAATCTGCTGCATTCTGGCGATTTCGAGGACGAAGACACGTTCCGAACGGCCGGTTGGCAGCATACTCAAAATGATGTCCCCGGAATCGCCGCGACGGCGGAATTGGTTCAAGCCCCGGGTCGACAGGGTTTTAGTCTCAGGATGGCAGCAGGAGTCGCTGACGACAAGCCGGCCCCGCTGATCATCGCTGCCGCGCCCGTGACCGTGGTCACGCCCCGAGTGCCCATCAAGAACGGCCAGACACTCCGGATTCAGGGATCCGTGAAACTGCTGCGCAATATCAGCGGGACCCGAGACGGCTTCCAGATCTGCGATTCCCTGGGCGGACCGGCCAAGGCCATTCACTGGACGCAAGCGGGCGAATGGCAACGCTTCGAGATCTTGCGGGAAGTGACTGCGACCGATTCCCTGTCGCTGAAGCTGACTCTGTTCGGAATTGGCGAAGTGCTGATCGATGACTTGAAAATCACACCGCTGGAATTACCTGGGGCGGATCTGCCTCCGGCGGAATGAAATGTGGGTTTCCCTAGTCCAAATCCGTTTTGATGGGAGTAAGGATCCACGCCCATAGGGGGTGGCTTTAGGAAGCCCCCCCGAGGGGGGCGGTTGGCATAGGAAGGCCCTTGTTACTCACATTCCGCACCCCTGAGTGCGGGTTGGTCCTGACAAAATATTGATGATGTGGCATTCTTGGGCGACTGCGTAGGATCGCAAGGCCTTTCAGGAGTGCCGCATGGACGCGTCGACTCGGTTTGAAACACAGGCGGTGGGGGCCTTGCCCCTGATCGAGCATTATTTTGATCTGTTGTCGATCGACAAGGTGATTGATGAGGTCGTGCCCGGGGAAGGGGGCGTGCCATTGGGGATCTTGGTGGAAATCATGATTGCCAATCGCCTGCTGAATCCGAAGGCCCTGTTCCGCATCGGCGACTGGGCCGGCAAGGCCGGTGTGGCGGATTACTACAACCTCCGTCCCGAACAAATCAATGA
>CAMAVF010000163.1 GCA_945861445.1 Planctomicrobium piriforme
GTCGCGGCCGAAGGCTTTGACTTGAGACAGATAACGCCAGATCCCATTCTCGCGATCCACGTCGTCAAACGAATGATAGAGTTCAAACTGATCCGATGCGGCCTTGAACTTTCCCGCATAAAAGTCAGCAATCCCCCGCCGCCAGTGGCCGGGTGCCTCGGTCTCATCCAGTTTCACCATTTGCTCATAGTCGGCGAGTGCCTTGTCGAATTGGCCCTGGAAGAAATAGGCATCCGCGCGCTTAGAATAAAGATCGAGGGACTTCGGAGTGGCCTCGATCAAGGCGGTCAGCTTCGTGACGCGGTCGGCCTGATCGGCCAGCAGATCTGCCTGGTTCTTTTCTGTCCAAGTGGCGGCGATGTCTTCGGCTGGCAGCATGATCAGATTTCCAATCAAGACTAAGGTCGCCGACGCGACTGCCACGCGGCGACACCAATTGCTAATTGACCGTTGCATCACGCTCAACCTTTCCATCTAACCGCCTGTTGAAAAAGGTGTCTGGAACTTTCCCAACTGCACGGAATCGAGCGTTTTTTCGACGTTCGGGGAGTTCCAGACACCTTTTCAACAGGCTGCTAATCCACAAATACAAATTCGTTCGTCATCAACAGGGCTTGAGCGAACATGATCCACGTTTCGGGACTCTCCTGGATCTGCTGATCGGGGCCACTGAAAAACTCGACTGCCAGTTTGCGTTCTGCCACGTCGGGTTCTCGGGCCAAAGCCAGTTGATACAGTTTGGCAACGCGTGCGGGGAAATCGGCCCCTTCCCGTCGGGATGACAGGTACTGCGCACTCTCCAGGGCGAAGGGGTGATTCATCATGAACAACGCCTGCGGAGCGACGGTTGTGTTATCCCGTTGCGGCGCGGTCGTGTCGGGACTGGGGAAGTCGAATGTGCGGAACAAGCTGGGCAGGGCCAGCCGGTCGATTGAAGCATACACCGTGCGCCGCGGAACGGCAGGCACCGCCAGCATGTTGATCGAAGCCCCGCCGATGCGTCCATCCAGTCGCCCGGACGTCGCTAACAATGCGTCGCGGAACGCCTCGAGATCCAGTCGCTGGCGATTGAACTTCCACAACAGGCGATTCTCGGGATCGATTTTCAGACACTGGTCCCGATCGGCTGAAGCCTGCTGATAAGTGCTGGAGAGAACTATCTGACGATGCAATTGCTTGATCGACCAGCCTTGCTCCATGAAGTTGAACGCCAGAGCGTCCAGCAATTCAGGATGCGACGGCGGATCGCTGCGCACGCCGAAATCGCTGGGTGTGCGGACGAGGCCCGTGCCAAAGTGATTCATCCAGATGCGGTTGACCAACACGCGCGCGGTCAGCGGATTGTTGCGATCGATGATCGACTGAGCGAGTTCCAGGCGTCCGCTGCCTGCTTGAAACGGTTGCCGTTGGTCACCCGTGACAATCTGCAGGTATTGTCTCGGAACGACTTCGCCGAGGTTAATGGCACTGCCACGTTTGAAGATTCGCGGTTCGATCGGCACAGGAAGATCTTCGAGCACCATGGCTCGCGGCGGTGCGCCCGGGGCCGTCGAGCGATGCGTCTCGACAGCCTTCAAAAGCTCGCGAAATACTCCCTGTGCCGCCCGATCAGGAAGTAGCTCAAGGTCGCCGATGCCATTCGCCGTAATGCTGGTCGGTGAATTGGTGGCATGAAAGATCTGCCGCAAATCTTCCTTATCAGGATCAGCGAGCGCAGTAGGTTTTGCTTGACCACCCCCCACAGGCTGTTGCACCAGGCTTTGCCATTCCTTCTCGATCCCATTCAATAATTCCGAGTAAACTGCCGCGACGTCGGCCAGCTTCTGAGGTGGCTTGTCTTGCAGAGCTTTGATCACCAGCGGATTGGCGACCGCAGCGGGGTCTTGCTCGGTAGCGATTTTCGCGATCAATGCGGGTGCTTGAGTCGCAAAGTCGGCTTCTGGCAACTGACCGCTCGCATTCCACACAGCAAGGGCTCGCCGGTGCGTTTTCTCTCCCTGTTCCAGATAGCTCTGCCAACGGCGAAGCATCTTCGGATTCAGCTCCTTGGGGTCGGCCAACAGCATGAAGTCGTCGGTTCGCGGCTGATCGCGCGTGGCATGTGCCGTCAGCATGTATTCCGCGACGCGCGTTTTTGTTCCCTCAATGACTTCACCTTGCTTGGCCTGCACGAACTCACGCAGCTTGGTCACGCGAGTTGTCAGTTCCGCGTCATACTTGCGGTACTCCTCAGTGTCGGGAACGGGATCGAATTGTGGCGGCACGATAGGCTCGATGGAGCTCGCGAAGATCCCGTACAACGAGTAGTAGTCGGCCGTCGGTATCGGATCGAACTTGTGATCGTGGCAGCGGGCACAACTGACCGTCAGTCCCTGTAAGCCGCGTGTGACAACATCGATCCGGTCGTCAAGGATGTCGTGGAGATTGTTCATAAAATGGCCCCCCAGCGAGAGAAACCCCAACGCCCGCAGGGGGCGGCGGTGCTCTCCGAAGGGAAGGCGATCGGCGGCAAGCTGTTCTAACACGAACCGATCATAAGGCAGGTCCTGATTGAACGCTTCAATCACGTAGTCGCGGTAGGTCGATGCCCACGGGAAGTGGCCTTCCTCGAAGAAAACATAGCCCTTGGTATCGGAATAGCGCGCCACATCCAGCCAGTGCCGTCCCCAACGTTCGCCATACTGCGGCGAGGCGAGCAACCGGTCGACAACCCGCGCATAGGCATCAGGAGCCGTATCGGCCTCGAACGCCACGACCTCGCTATACGTCGGTGGCAACCCCGTCAGACCGAATGTGATCCGCCGCAACAGCGTGCGTCTGTCGGCAGCCGGTGAAGGTGCCAGTCCCTGGGCTTCCAACTTGGCGAGAATGAACGGATCAACCAGAGTGCTAACACAACCTGCATTTTTGAGAGCAGGCGCGGCCGGTTGCCGTACGGGTTGAAACGCCCAATGCTCGCGTCGCGCACGCTCGAAACCGGCCGGTGATGTCGGGGCGACGAGGACTTCGGTCTTTCCCGGCCAGATGGCCCCTTGCTTCACCCACGTCGTCAGCGCAGCAATCTGGGCTTCCGCCAACGGCTTGTCGGGGGGCATCTCATAGTCGCCAGTCCGTCGAACGGCCGAAATCAACAGGCTCTTGTCCGGGTCTCCAGGAATCAGCGCGGGACCGTGCTCGCCTCCCTTCAGGGCACCGTCTCGCGAATCGAGTCGCAGATCTGCCTGTTGCTTCTTTGTGCCGTGACACTGCTGACAATGCTCGACCAGAATGGGTCGAACTTTCTCTTCGAAGAACTTGACCCGCGGGTCATCTGCCGGAATGGCATCAGCCGCCTGCAGCACAGTCGCCAGGCTCAGCCAGACACATCCGACAACCCATTTTCGCGGCATCCAGAGACTCCTCGCCGAGAGTCGTCGTTCGCTCCGCATGCTCAGCGGAACGAAATGACTCTCAGGATCGCCATCATAGCGGCATTTACATATAGTTGACGACAAGATATCGGTGTTGGGGATCCAGGCAAATGGTCTGCAGCGAAGGCGACTGTCGACGATCGGCCGGTGTCCTGAAAATTGTAATCGGCGCCCTCGACGGCTCACAATGCATGCATCAATTTGGTGGAGAAACAACGGCTCTCACGTGCCTGCACACATTGAGAAGGAACTCACGAATGCCCGCTGTTGAAACTGACGCCCTCGTCAAACCGTCAACATGGTTCGGTTGCTATCTGCTGATCCTGGGAATCATTCCCCTGTTGACGGGTTGCTCGCAGTCTCCACCAGTTGCGGCCCCCCCCACAGCGACACCGGTGGCGACGGCCTCCACCAATTCTCCCAAGCCTGCACCGCAGGTCGAACCTCCTTCCGAAATGCCGAGCGACCCAGAGCCCCCGGCCTCCGGGCGGGTCGAGCTTCAAGTGGTCGATTTGCGGGGGTACGAGAATGTCGTGGCTCGGCAACTGGGAAAGGTGGTGCTGGTTGATTTCTGGGCGACGTGGTGTGCTCCCTGCCGCCAGCAGTTTCCCCATGCCGTGCAACTGCAACGCAAGTTTCAGGACCAGGGTCTGGCGGTACTGTCGGTCAGCATCGATCAAATGGACGAAGGCGAAAGTCTCGATGATTTAAAGAAGAAGGTTCTGGACTTTTTAAAAGGGCAGAAGGCGACGTTCCCCAACTTGCTGGTGCCGGTGACCGACCTGGCGGCGGGGGACGCCGGCGCGACCGATCTGATTGCTTCGCGTTTCGACCTCGACGGCGGGGCACTTCCACACTTCAAACTGTACGATCGCAAGGGAAATCTGCAACGCAAGTTCGTCATGAACCTGGAAACGGGTGAAGGCTTTGATCCCAAGGAAATTGACGTGGCCGTTGAAAAACTGTTGGCGGAATAGGAGCCTGTTGAAAAAGGTGTCTGGAACTCTCCGAACGTCGAATAAACGCTCGATTCCGTGTGGTTGGCAAAGTTCCAGACACCTTTTTCAATAGGCTGATAGGCCTCGCCGAGACAGCACTCATTCCGCTTCAGACCACACCCGGACCGAACCGTCATCATCGATCTCGACATGAATGACGTTCGGGCAACAGCAGACGGGACAGTCCTCGACATACTCCTGGCTTTCGCCGCCGGAGGGATCGACCGGGACGACGATCTCTTCGCCGCAAGAATCGCAAATGTAGGTGGCTTCGTCTCGCATAAAAGGCAATTATAGACGCGCGACGGTCGTACTCAAGTCTCCGTTTGTGTCGCGGAATTCGTGAGAATTCAAGATTGCGATCCGTGTGGGAAACCCGCGATTCGCAGTTCAGACTGCCGCGTGCGAGGAACATTTGGAAGTCGTCGCATCGTCAGAATGCGGGCGGGCTTGGAATGTGGCGTCGCATTCCGGAGAATGCGACTACGTGTTTTCAAGGTCCTGAGTTGTTCACGACCCGTGACTCCATCTGCGGAGATCCTGGCAGTGAGTTCAAAATCTCCCTTGGTTTGCGGATTGGTACTGGCGATCGGATTGATCGCCTTGTTGTCTCCCTATCGCCACCATCCTACCTCGTTACCGCAGGACGCACAGTCGCTGATCAAACGGGCGGACACCATTCAGTTGTTCTCGCTTGATCCCTACACTCGCGACAATCTGGCAGATCGCTCAAAATTTGATGAACATGAGATTTCCGCTACGAAGTTCCATGGGTACATCATCTATGGAAGTCATGAATACACGGATGACTCCAGCAAGAATCAGATTCGCAAGGCGATCATGGACTCAACACCCGCGATCGAGATTGCTCCTGCTTCCTGTTTCTGGCCCCGTCATGGTCTGCGATTCACCGCTGGCTCCGAGTACCTCGATTTGCTGATCTGCTTCGAATGCAACAGTATGAATACCTATAGCGCTGCGGGCGACGGCTCCGTGCCTGTGACTTCTGGAGGCAAGGCCGTACTCAGTTGGATGCTCATGGCCGAGGGGATACGGATCGAACCGGGCGGGTAACCGAGTCGTGCCGCGACGCCCGGCTTCCTGAGCAGTTTTGTTTGCCAAGTGAATGAGTTCGTTGGACTCGATCCCTATAGCGGTCAACGCTTGGTCTTCCGTCGGGAACTCGCCGGCTTAGGCCGAGCGTTCTTCAATTCCTTGCGGCGTTCTTTGCCTGCCGCCAGAACAGCGTAGACCCAAAACGGGACCAGGATCAACGCCGCAATCAGCCCCAGGGTTTGGCCCAGCAGGGCGGCTTGTGAGTTGGGACTTCCGTCCGGCAATGGCTCGCCTGGCTGCATGAGGGCCGCTCCGACGAACGTCATGATGGTCAGCGTGATCGCTGTCATGATCAAGGGGAGCTTGAAATATCGCCAGTAGGTGTTCACGGTGAGACCGTCGCAGGAATCGTTTTCCACAGGGCCAGGTTGCGGGTGTAGACGAAGAGTCCGCCAATCTGACCCACTACAAAGATCGGGTCCTGCCGCCAGCAGGCATAGGCCAGCATCAAACATCCCCCGACGCAACTGAGAGTCCAGAACTCGCGCGGCACGACCGACTGGCCGGCCCGTTCCGACGCCCACCATTGGACGATCATTCGACCGGCAAACAGGACTTGAGCGATCACGCCAATCGTCAACCAGAATGCTTGATGGGTCACGGTGGATCCTGCCTTCCCTGGAAACATGCCGGCGGAGGCCTCCCTGCCGTCCGCCAATCTGCTTGTAAAGGAGTTCCGGGAACCGGTCAAGAGCGGGGATGAGAGTTGGAGAGTTGTCAGTTGCCGGTTGTCAGTTGTCAGTGAAGAATTGGATTGGTGATTGAAGGCGTGCGAATTGTGAAGGAACTGAACTGATGACTGGTTTTGATTGACTCCGGCGGAGTTGCTGAGTAGATTTGAGGGTGTTCTCGTTAACGCACTCGCGAGTTCGAACAACCTTATCGAAATGGACATCGGCCGAAAAAGTTGGGGCGATACCCCCAAACGGCTTAGTCCGGCGATAATCGGGCAAAAAAACGTTCCGACTGACTTTTTCCAATTTCGCAGGTCGATCCGGCGTATAGAATTTTCGAAAGCGGTTAGCCGTTCTGCGTGAGCGCGATATTCGGCCGTAAGGATGCGAATCAATGCTAGGTGAACTCATTCCAACGGGCGGTGGTGATCCCATCCCCCTGTTGAAAAGCAAGCTCCTGATCGGCCGTCGGGATGAATGCGACATTACCCTGCGATTTCCCAATGTTTCCTCGCACCATTGTGAGTTGGAACTGGTCGATGGTTACTGGCAAATCGTGGATTTGAACAGCAGTAATGGCATCAAGGTAAATGGCATTCGCTGCCCGCAGAACTGGTTGCTGCCCGGCGACGAAGTGGCCATTGCCCGGCACAAGTTTGAGATCAAATACACGGCAGTCGGTCCGGCCCCGGCTCCCATGAATGAGTTTGATCCCTCCGTATCCTTGATGGAAAAAGCGGGCATGACGCGCCGTAATCCTGGTGATGGTGGCGAAGACATTTCCCAGAGCCTGATGGAAAAAGCCGGCTTGGAACGTCGTCCGCCCCCCAACAAACGCCCCCCCGCCAACCGGCCCGCGCCGCCGCCCCCCATTAAAAACAAGCCCCTTTCCGATGAGTCGATCGCCCTCAAATGGCTGGAATCCGACGAATAGTCCGTGATGTTCACGCTGTGGGTCCCATCTGTCCCATGCATTTCATGACGGCATAGGGATTTGCTACGCTGCAAAATTCGGACATCCCGCCCCCACGCGCAACTTTTGAAGTTGCGCTCTGGACGAAATCGGATCAAGATTGATCCCTAATAACTGATCATCTTGAGGGATTAAGAATACATTATGGGAACACTGATCTACGCTAATCTACGCTAATCCAGACAAAGACCAGTCGTGGGGTGTCACTTTTTCTTGTCTTGATTAGCGTAGATTAGCGTAGATCAGTGTTCCCCAATAAATTCTTCGTCTGCATTCCCGTGCGAAATGCGCAACTTCAAAACGCGCAACTGTTTTTTGATGAATCATCTGGACGACTGCGCTCCCAGTGACCAGAATAAGTGCTTGTCGAGTCTCGAATTCTCGATGGTTACCTGCAGGGGCGCTTTTATGGATCAAATTTCACGCCGCGGATTTACTCAGCAAGCTCTCGGTTCGCTGCTGACGTTTACTTTGCTCGACACGTTGCTCCAACGTGACGCGTTCGCCGAGTCGGTCAAACCGATCACCGTCAAATGGCTCGCCGACGTCAATCAACTGGGCAACGATCTGAAGGATCAGAAGGTCAAACAACTTGAGTGGCAGAAGAAGGTCAAAGAGCTGTTTGCTCAAGTCGACCTGCCAGACCTGCTGAGATTGGTGGACTTCGACAAGCTGACGCAGAAGCTCAGTATTCCGGATCATGGTGCCAAAAGCCTGTCGTTCACGTTCCAACAGATCGAGGGCGTGCCGACGAGGCTGGTGTTCGGAAAACAGATCTTCGCCCTCAGCAAGGGTCGGTCGGTCGTGCCGCACGGGCACAACAACATGGCCACCGCGTTCCTGATCCTGAAGGGCGATTTCCAGGGCCGCCATTACGATCGCCTGGAGGACCTGGACGAGCACATGATCATCCGGCCGACAATCGACGATAAGTTCGGTCCCGGTGGCTGTTCCACAGTTTCTGACTTTAAGGACAACGTCCACTGGTTCCAGGCTCTCTCGGAGCCGGCATACATCTTCAACATCCACGTCAACAACATTGATCCCAAGGCCAAGGAAGCGACCGGGCGCGTTTATCTCGATCCCAACGGCGAAAAGCTGTCGGACGGACGGATCAAAGCCCGACTGATTGACTATGGCGAAGCCAACAAGCTGTATGGCTGAGAGTCCAGGACAACTCGGCAGACTTGTTCGGAAATACCGTTTATGACAGCGAAACTTCAACATCGATGGCAGAATCGGGGCTGGAAGACACTGCTCCACGCTGGCCTGTGTGCTGGCGTGATCGCTTGCGGTGTGCTGGTCGGTGATGAGCCTGTTGCGCAACTGGTGTCTGGTCGGGCTGTCGGCGAGCGGGTGCCTCAGTTCTTCGTGCGGGCGGTCACCGGCCCCCTGATGAATAAGTCGGTCTGCTATGTCTGTCGCAATGGTGACCGGCCGGTGGTGATGGTCCTGATGCGCGACGTCGTAGAGGGGATGCCGGCCCTGTTGAAAGAGCTTGATCGCTGCGTCGATCAACATCGGGCGGTCGGGTTGCGGGGGTTTGGAGTGTTGCTGACTGAGAACCAGAGGAGTGCCATCTCCAGGCTGCAAACCCTGGCGTTCGACAATCAGCTCAGCTTGCCGCTGACTGTCGCCTCAACCCAGTTGGATGCACCGTCCAGCCAGAACTTACATCCCGATGCCGCCGTGACTGTCGTTCTCTATCACGATCAAACCGTGATCACGACGCACGCCTTTCGCGACACCGAGTTGACCGCCGAACGCATCACGCAGTTGATGTCGAGTGTCAAAGAACTCGCGGCGAAAGGCCAGTAGGGCATTTAGGTGTGGAAATGATCTGACGGTTGACGGGAGGGTGAGGCTCCTGCCGAACCGGATAGTCTTCCGGCTCGAATAGACCTCTCGGTTCGGCAGGAGCCTCACCCTCCCATTGACCCCAAATTTTTCCTATCTGCTCGCTGAAGCTGGCGGTACACCTAGCCAAAGAGGTTATCGAGTGACGTCTCACGTTCACGTCCATTTGCTCCCCAAACTGTTTGAGCCGGAACGCCTTCAAGGCGGTGTGGCCGTCGTGATCGATGTGCTGCGAGCATCCACCACGATCATTCACGCGCTGGCCGCGCGGGCGGTACAGGTCATCCCCTGCGGTGAGGTCGAGATCGCGCGGTCGGTGGCCCAAGTGCTTCCCCCCGGCACAGCCCTGCTGGGGGGCGAACGGCTTGGCGAGCGCATCGCGAGATTCGATCTCGATAATTCTCCCATCAAGTATGTGCCAGAAGTCTTGGCTGGCAAGACACTGGTCTTCACGACCACCAATGGGACTCGGGCACTGGAACGCTGTCGGCTGGCAGAGCGGGTCCTGATCGGGGCGTTCGTGAATCGACGAGCCATCATCGAAGCTCTGGTCGCGGATGGTCGACCAGTCCATCTGGTGTGTGCGGGAACGGACGGCTTTGTCACGGCCGAGGATGTCCTGTTCGCGGGTTCGGTCGCGCGTGAAGTCCGCGAGTGGCGTGCAGATCATTCGATCCCCGATGACGAAACACAACTGGCACTGGCACTGTGGCAGACGGCCAGTGGCGATCCATTGCAGATCCTGCAGATCTTGCGAGGCAGTCGTGGTGGGTTGAACTTGCTCGAGCTGGGATTCGATCACGACATCGAACGCTCCGCGACCTGCGACATGTTCGATCTGGTCCCTGAGTATGACGTCGCAACCAACGTAATCACCGCACGTTGATAGTCACCGTGGGATAGGCTTCCAGCCTGTCATTTATCGTTAGGAATGACAGGCTGTAAGCCTATCCCACGTTCGCCCAAGATCATTTCGGCGGCCGCGCTGTTGGTTGAGCAACCGGGGTGAGGTTCGAATCCTTCTGGCTGCTAACACCGGCTCCCTGACTGCGGAGTTGGTTCTGCCGCAACACTGACTGTGGATTCTGCTTGGCGCCGCTTTGCCGCGCAACATAATTGGCCAGCCAGGGCGGGTCTCGATCGACACGCTGCAATTGATTGTTTTCAACCCGGAATACTCCGCGGCCCGTGACTTGCTGCCGCGAGGCCGGCACCTTGAGTTGCTGACCGCGCCGATAATTCAGCTTGCCATTCTCGCCAGCAACTGGTGGTGTCAGCTCGGGTCCCAGCAGATCGACCTGGTCACCTGGCGGAACATCCAACATCAGTTCCCCGACTTGCAACCGGACTTCGGTCGGCTTCAACAGCAAGACCTCGGAACCCGGTCCCACAACGAGATCGGCATCGTTGGCCAGGCGAGCCCACACCACGTTGCCGGGGTCAGCGTCCGTCTGCAGTATTCCCCCCGGAAGCAGCTCCGTCTGCGCCAGGACTTGACGGCGTACCATTCCGAATTCATTGCGGTTGTTGAAACTGTTTTGATAACCATTCGCACCGAGATTCAGGTTCACCGACTGTTGATTGAAATTCTTGGCGACTCCTTCCTCTGGCGCAGCCTCGGTCAGGGATGCACTCTGCTTTTCGAGCACGACTGAATTGCGCTGTTGCTTGAGCATGCGACCAGTTGGGCTCTGCCCTTCCAGAGCTTCCGACTTCGCCTCAGCGAGCGTTTCCTTGGGATGCCTGTCGTCGGCCGCGGCGCCGGACTTTCGCTTTGATTCGGCGCTGACATCCGCGCGGCCTTTCAAGGATTTCGAATCAGCCAGTGCCTCGCTCTGCGGTGCCTTGAACTCTCCCGCCTTACCTGGGCGCTCACCTTTTTGCAGTGTGGGCTTCTGTCCTGCAAACTTGTCGGACTCAGCAGCGTCGGACTTCACTGCTGCAGCAATTGCCGTCGCCGCCTGAGGCGCTCCCGGTACTGCTGGCTTGCCATCTTTTCCGGCGATCATCCCTGCGCCGAGATTCCCGGCTAATTTCCTCGCCGGCGTCAAGTCCCGGGGGCTCGTTCCGCCACCTCCCAGTCCACTCGCTGCGCCGCCTCGTTTCATGAAACGTGACGGAGACGGCCCCTGCAATCCGGGCATCTGGGAATCCTGATCACGCTTCTTTTCAGCCGACTCAGGAGCGTTCGCTCCTGCCGCTCCGGCACGAGGTTCCGCCGCTAACATGGGTGCGGGGGCGTGCTTCGCTATCAAAGCTTGAGGTTTTGCCGTCGCATCCCCTGGATCTTTCGATTGCTCACGGACATTCGCAGGAGCGGACTCGGTCCGCGCTGTCGCATTGCCGGCCGGCGCAGGCGCCGCAGCACCTTCCACGGCGGCGGCCTGGAAATCACCGGCGAGATTTCCTCGCCGCTGACGCGAAAGCTGATTTCTGCCGTTCGCCGTGCGATTCAGTGCTTCCGACTCGGTAGCCACCCCGTCAGAGGTCTGATTCAGCACTGGGAGAGGGGTCAAGTCGTCAACGACCGCCAGCCCCCGCACATCCTCGACCATCGCAATTTGTTCGCTCGGTTCCGCTTGCGAATCAATCTGAAAGCGGTCAGAGGAAATCGCTGAGTTCACCGATTTGACGTCCGCGTTCGCCTTCAGCTTGGAATGGCCAGCAGCGTCCAGAACCTCGGAATTGATCGCCACCAGCGTGTTATTGGTTGCGTCCACCTTCGCACTGATATTCAAGGTGTCGCCGGCATGGTTCGTATCCGGCGCCTGAAAGTTGTAGACGTAGAGCCGCTGGCCGTTCTGATCGAGTTCGCCCTGCGGACGTTGCCGCATCAGCGACGACTGCACCGCCGGGTCATTCACGTTCACGCCGGCCAGCAACTTGTCTTCGACGAACGTCGGCGTGATGGCGACTTCTTCCAACGGAGAGGGATGCACTGAGTTGGTCCGGCGATTGAAAAAGTAGGTCGCGTTCCCATCTGAGACTTCGGCATTGCCGCTGTCGTAATCGACGCGCCAGCGAGTCGCCGCATCGTCGCCCCGCGCGACCAGCATCGTGTTCGATCCGACCCCGTTTCGAAATGCGATTTCATACGACGATGCCCGCTTGAGGTTGTCCATTGCCACCCCCAATTCGACGCCACGTGACGGGAGCAATGAGTGGGGCAACAACCCGAGAAACAACAACGCGGCGACAGAGGAGAAGATCGCCAGTCGCAGGACCTGCAGGCGGCGACGCCCGAGTGCCGGATGCAGCGGCGGAGCACTGGGCGCACGAGTGGCCCGCGGTCGCGCCGGTCGGGCGGCCAGAAATGCGGCGGTCGAAGTCTCTTTTAATTGCCGCAGGAACTCGGGATCGGGCGCAGCAGGAGCCCGGTCCAGCGACCGCAGCAGTCGCTCGAAACGCAATTCTTCGGTAGTGAAATCGTTACGACGCATGGTGTTCCCTGGCCGGAGCACTTTCGGCGACACAGCCCCTGCTTAAGAAGACCTCCTTGAGGGCTCGCCGAGCCCGGGCCAATTTCGAGCGAATTGCCACTTCCGTGGTCTCCTCCGTCCGTGCCAATTCTTCCACGGAAATCTCATCGAGATACCGTGCGGTCAATAGTGTTTCGTAGTCTGCGGGTAGTTCGGTCAGAGCCGCACGCACCAGCGTCGCGATTTCCGCTGTTTCGAGCTCTTCTTCGGGGGGCTGTTCTGTCTTATCGGCTTGATCTTGCAACCAGCCGGGATCAATTTTCCAATCGGCTTCGACCAGCGCGGTCATCGCCCGTCGCAGCCGTGAATGTCGTCCTTCGCGGCGGTAGTGCAGCGCGACTTGCCGCCGGGCAATCCCCAGCAGCCAGTACGTCAGTGTTCCGCGATCAGGTTGGTAGGTATGGACTGAATGGGCCGCCGCCAGGAATGTTTCCTGCACGACGTCCGGAATCTCTGACGAATACGGGCCCATCGCTCGCGCCACGACTCGCCACACCGTCTCTGCAAAAGCGTCATGGCACGCGCGCCAGGCGTCCGCTTGCCCGTCCAGCAGGCCGCGCACGATCTCACGCTCGCGTTCCTCATCCATTCCGGAGACTTTCGTTCGGACGATTGACGTCTCTGCCAGACCGCTCACCTGGCAGGTGCTGAGAATCATATCTCAAGACACATGCTAAGCCAAATCGGTCAATAGGTTACGTCGTTCGTGGCCGTCGAAACTTCCGAAACGGAGAGCGCACTTCTCCGCCATCTCCCGTTGCCTTCTCTAAGGATCAATCCGATCTCGCCGATGCCATAGGGCCGTGGGAAATCGAATCTAAGAAGATTTGCGCGAGCGGCCACAGATGTGTCGCCAAACGTCGCGTTTTTTGCCTGGTGGCAACGAGCAGCGAATGAATCTCATCAGTCCTATAAGTCCCATTCGTCCCATAAGTCCCATGCATTGAATGGCAATTAGTCATTGCTGTTGCCGATTCGTCGCTCCGATTGGCACACGCTGGCCTGTTGGTGCAGCGGGCGCGGTCGGGATCGGTGCGGGTCGCGGATCGATGCCACCCAGGAAGCCTTTAACCGCATCGTCCAGACGTTGGGCCGGACGGATCTGAGCATCCGGGTTGTCGAGCGTTCCGCGGACTGTCACTCCCATCCAGCCGACTGTCGCTTGTCCGACAACTTGTTGCAGAATGGCCAGCGGTGCTCGGGCGCGAGGCACCGTCGAAAAGAAATCGAACATGATGCGTCGATCAAAACGGACTCGGCCAAAGCCTTTCAGATTGAGGGCCGCCCCTTTCAGATCCACCTGATCGAACACAAACTGATTGTTCTCGATCTTGAAGAAAGCCTGAGCCTCATCAAACGCGGTGTTATTTGGCGAACCACCGTTCAATTGCTTGATCACGGCCAGCATGACGGGCAACTGATAGAGTGCGGCGGGGCGGATCAACAACTGGCCACGACCCGTCAGATTGCGGGTCGAGTTGCCGCGTCCGGAAAGTTCGGCTTCACCCGTCATGATGCCGCGCAGATCGTGCTGGTTTGGCAGATACAATTCCGCATAGCGTTCCAGCAGCGCGTCGCGCATTGTCAAGACCACGGTATATGACGTTTCGGAACCGAGAACCGCGACTCCGTCGAGAGTGAACATGCCCTGAATGGCACGGCCTGTGATCCGCTGTTCCATAGGGGGACGCTTGATGATGCCATTTGTTTTACGAGTCGGATCCACAAGGTCGCGACTGCCGATATAGAGATGGTTGCCCTTAAGGCTGATCGGCCCCTTGACACCCGAAAACTGGTAGCCCAGGATCGTCATGGACGTCAGATCGCTCAGGCCGTCGGTCACGATGATCTGTCCGTCCCAGGTTCCATTGATGAGGAACTTTCCATACAGATGCTTCAAGTCGACCCCGGCCGTGACACTGGTTCCCGCACAGAGAATCTCCAGATCCCA
>CAMAVF010000164.1 GCA_945861445.1 Planctomicrobium piriforme
TCCAACGCGGCGGCATGTTTGCCCTGGGCAAACTGGCTGTAGCCGATGACATACCAGAAACTGTCGAGCAACTTGCTGTCGGGATACCGCTTCGCAAATTGATCGCAACGAGCAATCACATCTGAGTACCGTTCCAGATCGAGCAACGCATTGGCCACAGAGAAACTCGCCTGATCCGCCGCCGGGTCGGTCGACCATGTGGCGATGAAATGATCGAGCATCTGGACTGACGTCGCGATCAAATCGACGCGCGTAATTCCAGCCTCTCGCAACCGCAGATGTTGAGCGGCCTCCGGGGCCTTGCCATAAACTTCCTGAGCCAGTGCAAACGTGGCCGTGGCGATATAGGCCTCGGCGGGATAGGCTCGCAGCAGTTGCTCCATGACCTGCACCGATCGCAGGAATTCGCCTCGTTCATCCAGGAAACCGGCGATCTGGCTTTCGCGTTGGAAACCGGCTTCCAACGTGGCTCGATAGACGAGGTAGCTGCGTTCATACTCACCCAGTTCGCGATACGAATCCGCCACCTTCAGGATATTTTCGAACGAGACTTCCACATCGGGCAGCTTCTCTTTGATCGTTTCGAAATATTGCACGATGTCGGCAGGACGATTCGCGGCCAGGGATGTCTGAAACAGCATCTGCACCACTTCGGGATAAATGTCGCTCAGTTTATAGCCCTTAAACAGCCGGCTGAGATGTGTGTCCGCCAGGGCATAATCGCCTCGAGCGAAGTAGCGTTTGCCGAATTCATAATCTTCTACCGGCGTGAGTTTGTACTCATCTTTGGAGGCCACTCCCCGCGGCAGGACGGTCAGCGGGTCGGACTTGGCCACGCGGAATTTTGCCGGGTTGTAGAAGCTGCGGACCACGGCGGGACGCCGCAGATACTTGCCCGGGACATACCCCACCACTTCAAACTGGATGCGTCCGGGCTGATAACGGTCGCCCAGATAGAACGTGATCGAACTCGGACCGATCTCGTAGCGTTCAAATTGTCCAGTAATGGTCTCCGTCAGTACCGACACCCCCGCCGGCAGCGGTTCCGTGTAGACCAGATACTGCCGGTGTTCATTCGGCAGATTTGACGCATTGGAACGCCAGATGTCGACCGTCACTTCACCCCGTTCACCGACTGGGACCTGCGTAAACGGACTGCTAAACGTCGTATAGGGGGCGTGCAGATGGCCAAAGCCGCGAGGAATCACTTCGCCATCCAGCAGGCGATGTGCGGGCTCGTACACCCGATTGAAATTGAACACGTATTGCTCTTCGGTACTCTCCGCCGCGGCCGATGGCACGAAGCCCGTCAGGATCGCGCTGTAGCTGAACTGGCCACGGCCTTCAATATCCAGGTTCACGCGTTGTGGCTTGTCGGCGACCAGCAACTTCGCCGGTACCGGGATGGAAGCACTCGGCTGAGTGCTGGGGTCCACGGCCAGCTTGGTCACCAGCTTGTCGTTCACGAAGACCGACAGCGTGTATTTCTCGGGGACCAGTTTGGCTCGACCAAACCAATCGGCGAGTGCCATCACGATCGGACCGTTTGCCTTCTCCGGCTGCCAGCGCGATCCCAATCGTGTCCCCAGCAACCAGTTGGCGATTTCTTCAGATCCTGGCGCTGCGGGAGTGAGCGTATTCAACGCCAGCAGATACAGGCCACGGACTTCCGCACCGGAATGCATCCACGGCATACAGCCTGCCAGACCTTTATCCTCGACCGCATGTGCCACCGGCAGCGGCAGCAATTTCGGCTTGGCCAACGCCAGCACTTCGCCTGCCATCTGCTTTCGATCCAGCGCCGTCAGGGCGAGACTCAGATGGACCAGGGCCGACGCGTTCAATTCATTCCGCAGACGATGGAGACGATTCAGATGTGCGAAGTCGCACGCCCCGGCTTCTGCCAGGCCATGCAGCACAATCGCGCGATTTTGGTGGTCGTCTTCGGTGCTGTTGGCAAACGCGGAATTCAGATATTGAATCCCCTTCTCGAAGCTTTGTTGCGGCACAGCGAAGCCCGACTTGCGAGCGGCCGACAGCGCCCACACGACGCGGCTGCTGAGATACCGGTCGGGTTGCTCGGCCTTCGTGACGCCCGACCAGCTCCAGCCACCATCTTCGCGCTGGCTGCTGATCAACAATGCCAATCCGGACTGAATTCGACCGGCCAGTTCACGAGCCTCGGGGACATTGGAATGACGGGTCTGGCCGAGCATTTTCAATAGACTGATCCCGCCCAACAGGTCTGACACCGCTCGTTCAATCCCGCTGTGCGGCGAGTAGGCCGACCGCTCCCAATGTCCGGATGAACCACCCAGCACGGCTTCCAGCAGAGTGCGATTGACGCTCGGTCCGATCAACAATTCCAACATCGGCTGCTGGGCCTTTACATTGTCCGGGAACTTGATCTGGAACGACGTGTTCTGGGCCGACGTCCCACCAGCAGTGGCGTAGACGGGAATCCCATCCGGTTCAATCGCCACGGTCCGCATGACGCTGTCTTTCAGTTCGCCGCTGCTGACCGTCAGTTCAAAATCGGCTTTCGTTCCAGCAGTGATCGTCACCGGGAAACTGACTTCCGAAATCCCCGGCACCTTGGCATCGATCACTTGCTTCAATTCGGTCGAGGCATCGCCGATCGTGGTCTTCAACTTGACCTCGATCTTGGCATCTTTTAGCGCGGCGTTGTGAACTTCGACCAGGACTTGCCCTTGATCCCCGACCACATACGCCATCGGCGTCTGGATCTCGGCGAACAACTCTTCCTTAGTGATCAGCTCCGCCTCCGCCTTACCTGCCAGGGCGACTTTATTGATCCCCTGCGACCTGATGACCCACGCGGTCGAGCGATCGGGCATCACCAGCGTAACGACCGCTTTTCCAGCCGCATCGGTGACCAGCAGCGGATTCCAATAACCCGTTTCCGCGGCCCGCTGGGCCGTGACCAGTTGCATCCCGTCTTCAGCGAGGCGTTTCAGTTCATCGACCGAGCGTCCATTGACGACTTGCAATTCACCGAGGTCATTCAAACCATACAGCAGTGTTTGCGAATTCGACAGGACATTAAAGGCCCAATTGTGATCGGTCCCATTCGTGGCGCCATTCACGCCATTCGAGAAATCGGCGACCGCCCCGTTGAGCTCGGACAGTGAGTAAAGATGCTCGCTTTGCGTCTGTTTAATATTCAGGGAGAGCGTATGCTGATCCCAGGAAATCACGGTATCGTCCCAGGAGTTCACGGTATTATTGTCGCCATCTAGAGCCTCAATCATTGACTCCAACTGTTGCTGGACGATGTCCGCGTTCGCACCCAATTGCTTTTTCATCGCTCCGCTGCGGCGGAAACCGGATCTGAGAGACCGTTTGGCATCGGCGACGCCATTCCCATTGCCCGCCGCTTGTTCTTCCAGGGCCTCTAATTCCACAGACTCGGCATCGCCGGGAGATTCCTCTGCCAAGGCAGGGGAGTCCCGCTTGTCGCTGCGACTCAATGCCTCTTTTCGTTTTTCGGCCTGCGGTTTGCGTGCGCCGAATCCTAGTCCACCACCGCGAGCCCCGGCAGCCTTACTCGCGGCCTGTGGGGCACCTGCGGGGGCGTTGACCGCCGGTGCGGGCGCAGCAAGCTGTGCAGCGAGCCGGTCCTTGGCCTGTTCATCCGCGGTGAAGGTCTTCACCCGCGCCGTTTCTGCCAGTAAGAATTCGTTGATGGGCCGCGTCGTGGGGTGATATTGGAACGTGCAGCTTGACATGACGCGGCACGAGATTTCCCGTGACCCGCCATTGAAGAACGTCGTGATGACCGCGGCACGATCGGGGAAACGCTGCAGCAGATTCTTTTGAATCAATCCCAGTGACAATTCGGTCTGCACCGGCTTGCCCTGGGCGTCCGTGACCAGCACTTCCACTGGCACGGGTTCGCCCGGCTTCAACGTCGTCTTGGCCGGTTTGAGTGTGATCAGCAGTTCCCGGGCCACCCGGAAATCGGCGCGGGCTTCGTGGTATTTGTTGCCCTGCATGACCGCGACCGACAGTTGGAAGTTCGGCGCGAGATACTCGGCAAAACTGATGTCGAGCGGATTAGCACCTGTATTCAGTTGTACCAGATGATGTCCCAGGACGGTGGCCCCTTCAAACGTCACCAGTGCGAGTGCCGGTGCTTCGCGCCAGTGCAGTTGCACCTTGCCTTGATCGCCTGCCTTGTAATGATGCTGATCGGCGAGAATTCGCAACCGGACTTCATCGTCCTGACCCGAGATATACAGCGTGTGAGAACCACTGACGACATGGCCAAAGCGGTCCGTCCCCGTGGCTCGTAGAATGTACCGTCCGGGCTTATCGAGCCGCACCGTGTGCCGCCCTTCTCCCTGTTTGTCGTCGGACTTCAGTTCGTTCGTCGACAGCCGCAGTTCGGCGGTACCTGTGGCGGTCTGTGTCACTTCCAGGATCTCAAAATTGAGTCCCGTTGCGACGGGCTTGCCGGCGGGATCACGCACCGAGACCACCGCATCAAACGTCTCACCCGTGACGTAGACATCACGAATCGTTTTGATGCCGATCTGGAATCCGCGAGTCGCCAGGAAAATCGTTTCGCCCGCGGCCAGATTGCGTTCGGGGAAACTGGCCACCAACTGCACGGGCTGGGCCTCACTGTAACGCTGCGTCGGCAGGTCGAAGGCCACTTCACCCTTCGCATCGGTGGTCGCCGTCCACAGGCGGTCGTCGCCCAGGCGATATTGGATTGTGCGTCCCGCCAGGGGCGAGCCGTAGTAATACTTGAGGGTAAACTTCCCCTTCACATGCTCGCCGCGATAGTACACTGTCTGCGGCAATTCCACGCTGAACTGGATCGGTTCGAGTTGATATTCCTGCACGAGGAAATTCATCTCGTAAGCCTGCTCGCGTCCAGGCTGGAAGACATGCACCCGATACTGCCCGGGCTGAGCTTGTTCGGGCAACTGCCAGTGTGCGGCGAACGTGCCGAACTCACCCAACGCCACCTGCTGCGTATCAATCACGCGCCCCTGGGCGTCGTACACATCCAGTTGATACTTCTCGCCCACCTTGAAGGTATAGCGATCGTCGGAGACCCAGCGGATGATGCCCTTCATGTTGACCAGTTGCCCGGCGCGGTACGCCGGCCGATCGGTATAGAGATACCCCTTGGCAGACAGCCCGACCGAGAACTGCAAACCTTCCAGACCCACCTGACTGCTGGCGGCGTGTTGATCCGTGAAGCCAAACACCCTCAAGTCGGCGACCGTCTTCAGCTCATCAAACTTCTGCTGCAGAATTCCGTCCTTGCCCGTCGCGACTTCGGCAAACACCTTGTTTCCGTCGCTCACCAGCAGCTTGACGTTCTCGGCTGGCTTGCCGGTCAGCATGTTTTCGGCGAACACAAACAGCTCGTTGCGAGAGCTCTTCACGATGATGTCCAGATCACTCACGACGACCATCGTGGTGGCTTCATGGGTCTCACTGCTGACCGTCACGGCGGTGACACCCGGGCCATCGACGGGAATCTCGACCGCTTGCTCCAGCTTGCGGTATTGCTCGTAGTTTGCGACGACGTGTTCGATACTCTTGTCGGGGTCGATCAACGCGATATCCAGCGATTCCACACCGGACGCCAGATGCAACTTGCGGAAGTAATCGGTCAGATCAATGCGATAGAGCTTCACGGACACGTTTTTGAGATTCCGCGTGGTCACCTTGATGACCGGCTTTTCGGTGCTGCGGAATTTGCGTTCGGTGATGATTTCCAGTTGAGGTGAGGTTAACGCGGCCAGCCGTTGCTGAGCTTCACCCTGTGCGGCTCCAGTCACCTTGCGATAGGCCTCGACCGCTTCCGACAGTTTTCCCAATCGCTCTTCCAGGGTGACGCCAATCATCAAGCTGGCGCGAGAGGCTTCGTTGGTCTCAGGATACTTGCTCACCAACCGCTGCCAATCTTCCAACGCCGCGGCCAGCAGCTTGTTGACCTCGGCCTGTTGCTCGGCCGTCAACTTCGCCGGAGCATTGACTGACGTCGCGGTCTTCACGGCGGCGTCATACTGCATCTGCCCGAAGCGATACAGAATGTGAGCCACGCGCGGATCGAGCGGATACTTGTTGAGGAATGTTTCCCACGCCTTGCGGGCGGCGGGAAAATCGTGCCGGGTGAATTGCTCTTCGGCAGCGGCAAATTCCGTATCGATGATCACGCGCTGCACACCGCTCCATTTGGGATCAGTCGGGAACTTGTCCAGGAACGAACGCCACGCCGCAATCGCTTCGGCAAATTTTTTCTGGCCGGCATAAGCGACGCCGAGCAGATTCCAAGCGGCCGGAATCTGGGGAGCACTCGCGTATTGTTCATTCGCAATCAATCCCTTCAAGACGACGATCGCCTGATCCTGCCGCGCGTGATGTAAGTAGCTTTGGGCCCGATTGAATTCCGCCTCGGCGGCCAACGGGTGCTTGGGAAAATTCTTGACGAACTGTTCGAGCACTTCCACTCCCAATTCCAGGTCGCCAATCGTCGGCGGCTGGGGAATACCATACGTCTTGGCCAATCGATAACTGGCTTCCGCAATCAGCGTTCCGCCAGCCTCTTTCGAGACATCATTCGTCAGGAAATCCTGCCAAGTCTTGCGAGCCTCGGCAGGCTGACCGGCATCCAGTTGGGTCTGTCCGAGTTGAAACAGGGCCTCGGCCGCAAGCTTAGGTGCCGCGCGACGGGGACCGGGGGTCTTCGGGTGAGCATAGTTGCTGATGAACTTCTGATAGGCGGCGAGGGCCTCGTTCAACTGTTTGAGTTCCTGGTGGCAGCGCGCGATTCGCAATTCAATTTCCTGCTGCACGGCGAGCCCCGGCCGCAGTTGCAACGCCTGCTGATAGTAATTGAGGGCTTGAGCGTAATCGGGATCCTGCTTGGGCTTGGGACCGGCGGCGGGGACACCCTCGAAGTAACGATTGGCGAATTCCAGGTAGATCGACGTCAACTCATCGCGCCGGCCGGCCGACAGCAACTTGTCGGCTTCCGCCTTGTAGATGGCTCCCGCCAGTTGATAGTTGCGTTTCTTCGCCTGCACGGCCGCCTGACCGAACCGCGACCGGGCGAACCACGGGGACTTGGGATACTCCTTCTCCAGTCGGGCGAAGGTTTCGAGAGCCGCGTCGTTCTGGTCCTGTTCGGTCTGGGCCCGGCCTTTCAGGTAGAGCAGATAGTCGCCGGGAGTCACCGCCAGCTTGGGATCGTCTGCCGCCAGGGAGGCGTCAATCAACTGGACAGCCTGGGCAAAATTCCGGCTCTGCAGGGCATCCCGCAGTTCCGTCGAGAGTTTGGGGAGACTGGTAATCGCCGGTTTTTTGACTTCGGCCTGGTTCGGTTCGACACCAAACAACGCTCCGAACACCCCGGCAACCAACGCCACGACGAGCACGCTGCGGCTGATCGACATAATACATTCCCCAAGATTCCGATGAGCAGCCAGGCGCGATGAACCACTCCGGCTGGGCTTTCACTTCTGTCTATTTGCGCCAAGTCGCTCAATGATATCGCAACACAACAGTGAAACTTAGGTCACGGTTCGAAATGCGGTATCCCGCGATGCGTGAAGGCCTGACGAGATTTGTCTTCTCCAAAGTCTCCGGGTGCGGTCAGAGCGGACTACGTTTTGAATTGGTGCCATTGGTGCCGAGTGCCGCTGACTTCCCAGTTCGGGGGCGCACATGAGCCTCAGCGGCGGCATAACCCAATATGCAATAAACAGTTGAGATTCTGAATGTCCATCCTGAAACCTCACAGACCCTGGAAGCGGCATTGCTTCGAGATTCGTTGATCGTCACAGGAATCGGTAGAAAGGGGTTGGGTTTGTCCTTGTACCAGTTGTTCAATGAGATCAATCCGAAAGCCGCGACGTAGCGGTCGAAGGGGGACGGCGAGACTGCGACAGTGGACGCAAGTTTAAAGGGAGCAAAGAGTGCAAAGAAATGAACTGGGCTCTGCCGGTGGATATGAGGGATCAGGGATCATTTTTGACAGAAAAATGGAACGACAGAAAGATCCAAGTCGTTTCAACTAAAGCGTTTCAACTAAAGGACAGGCATTTTTTAAATTGAGTGGTGCCTAACTGACAGTTGGCACAGAAGATAGGACTTAACGGGCGAAACGAGTGCAGCAGGCATTCGTTCAAACGGATCAAAGAATTCGCAGCATGGGGTGCCCCCCGAAATACAGGAGGGGACGCTTCGTTGAGCCACGGATCAAGAAGGGATGAATTTTCCCTGGCAAGGGTGCGTCACAATATGCCTGTCCTTTTATGATATGTATGAAACCCTTTATGAATTACGACATGAAGTCTGATAAGTAAAGAAGTCAGGGATCAAAGAAGTCAAAGAAGTCAAAGATGTCGAAGATGTTGCGGGCCGAAGAATTTGAAGGTGGCAAAGATGTCGAAGATGTCACGGCACTAAGAATTCGAAGATGTCGCGAGTGGGTGCGGAGGCGGGAATATCTCCCGCAGAGACGCGGATGAAATGCCGACCTTTGAAAGAATTGCCAAACGACTGATGACTAACGACCAATGCCATGCCGGGAAAAAGACATGGCGAAAGTCTTTTGGCGCTGTCTGTCCCCCTCCTGATTGATAAACTACGTTTGATGCGATTGTCGACAGTTTTCCGTCGCGAGCCACGCATCTTGCCTGAAATTCACGGAGCTGGAGTTCGCATGCGGTTTCTGAATGCGGTCCTCTTAATTGGGGTGTTGGGGCTACTGCTGTCCGGCTATGGCGGTGCTGGAGAACCTGCTGCCAAGCCTGCGGGCACGTTGACGTTCGAAACGGACATTTTGCCGATCCTGCAGGCGCGGTGCGCCAAGTGTCACGGCGACGAGAAGCTACAGGGTGGCTTCGACGTGCGTCGCCGGTTCGCGCTGCTGAAGGGGGGGGACACGGGCCCGGCGTTCGTTGCCGGCAAGCCGGATGAAAGTATCCTCATTGAAAAGATCGAAAAGAATGAGATGCCCCCGCCCGACGAAGGGCGTCTGGATGACAAGCAGAAAGCGCTGATTCGCCAGTGGGTCCTGGCGGGAGCTCCGACCGTCAAGAATCCGGAACCGCCACTCGAAGAATCCGAAATTGCCAGCCGGATCTCGGATGAGGACCGGCAGTTCTGGTCGTTCAAGCCCCCCGTCCGGCCGGCGATTCCCGCTGTCAAAGGGATGGACCGAGTCCGCACGGCGATCGATTCCTTTCTGCTGGAAAAACTGGAAGCCAAGGGACTGAGCTTCAATGTGGACGCTCCTCGGGAAGTTCAAGTCCGCCGGTTGTATCTCGACCTGTGGGGCATCCCGCCGACGATTGAACAGGCGAACGAGTTCTTGCTGGACGAACGGCAGAATGCGTATGAATTGCTGGTCGATCGGCTGCTGGCGGCTCCGCAATATGGCGAACGGTGGGCGCGACACTGGCTCGACCTGGCGGGGTACGCTGATTCGGATGGCTACCTGGCGGCCGACCGCCTGCGGCCTGAAGCCTGGCGCTATCGCGATTATGTCATTGAAGCCCTCAATAACGATCTGCCTTATGACCAGTTTGTGCGGGAACAACTGGCCGGGGATGAAATGTCCGACTGGCGCCGGGGTGAAGAAATCAGCCCGGAAGTCGAACGGCAACTGCGCGCCACGGGATTCCTGCGCACGGCGATGGATCCAACGTATCCCGGCTATATCGAACCGAACGAAGTCCATCAGGTGCTCGCCGATACGATCCAGATCGTCAGCTCGTCCTTTCTGGGATTGACCGTGCAGTGTGCCCGGTGTCATGCGCACAAGTTCGACCCGATTTCGCTCCGCGACTACTATTCGTTGCAGGCCGTCTTGCTGGGGGCTTACGATCCGGCTCGCTGGCAACCGTCGGAAGATCGCGGGATCGCGCTGGCCACCGAGTCTCAGCAAGCCCGTATTAATGAATTCAATAAGAAGGTTGACGAACGCGTGGCTGCACTGGCGGTGACAACGACCGAATTGACTACGCGGTTTCGCAAACGCCGCATTGTGGAAACGCTTTCCGCGGCCATGCCGGGAGCAGCGATCGATCCCGCGCTGATTGAAAAACTGCTCGCCGCGGTGGCCCTGGCCGCCGACAAGCAGAACGCCGAACAGAAAGAACTGGTCGCCAAGCATCTGCCGGGAATCGTCTGGACCGACGAAGAGTTGGCGAAGAAATATGCAGAATTTGGCGGAGATCTCGCCAAATTGAAGGTGGCGACTGCTGCGGAAGTCGCTTTGAAAAAGGCGATTGTGAAATTGCGGTCATTGGAGGACGTCGACGACAAGGCCGCTGAAGGCCGCATTTTGCGGCGTGGTGAGCATACGAAGCCGGGCGGAACGGTGACCGCGAATGTGCCGGAAGTCCTGACGCCCGTCGGATTCCAGTTGGATGTGAAGCCCGGTTACAAGACGTCGGGCCGGCGGTTGGCATTTGCCCGGTGGCTGACTGATCCGTCTCATCCGCTGCTGTCGCGGGTGCAAGTGAATCGCCTGTGGGCGCGCCATTTCGGACGTGGTTTGGTGGCGACGGTGGGGAATTTCGGCCGGTCAGGAACGAAGCCATCGCACCCCGAATTACTCGATTGGCTGGCGACCGAGTTTTTGGCGAACGGATGGAGTCAGAAAGCGATGCACAAGCTGATGGTGACCTCGACGGCCTATCGTCAGTCGGTGGACGTGGATCCCGCCAAGGTCGCCGCTGACCCGGAGAACAAGCTCTGGGGAGCCTGGCAGCCGCGACGTGTGGAAGGGGAAGTTGTGCGTGACGGATTGCTGGCGGTCGGTGGCAAACTTAACCCGCAAATGCTGGGTTCGCCAGCCAATGTTGTCGGGTCTCCCGATGGTGCCGTGATCGAACGCGACGCAGCCGACAACCTGCGACGGAGTATCTATCAAATCGTGCGACGCAGCCAACATCTGACGCTCCTGGAATTGTTCGATACACCGTTGATGGAGGTTAACTGTCCGGAACGCAACGTCTCGATCGTGCCGTTGCAGGCCCTGGCGATGCTGCACGGTCCCCAGGCCGAACGAGCGGCTGCGGGCTTGTCTGAGCGAGTTGTGGCCGCTGCACCGACCGACGAAGAGCGAATTACGTGGATCTACAGGACCATGTTGACACGACTGCCACGGCCGACTGAGCAACAGCATCTGTTGGGTTTTCTGGGCGAGATTCGCAAAGAACAGTTGCTGAATAAGCCGGCCCCGACACCCGAAGATCAATTGGCCGCGACACGGGGTGCCTGGAAGGAAGCGGCGTTGGTTTTGTTGAATAGTAATGAGTTTCTTTATGTGCATTAGGGCGAATGACCGTAGCCCATTTTTTCTCTCCCTCGCCCCGGTACTCCGGGGAGAGGGGTCGGGGGTGAGGGGCTTGGCGAGCAGCATTGCAAATTGACGCAGAACGGGGATTTTGAAGAATAATCGGAGGGAGACGGAATACCGGCTCGCTGGTTTGCCCTTCCCCTCACCCCCAGCCCCTCTCCCCGGATTACCGGGGCGAGGGGGGATTGAATTCGTAATTGTGGTCAATGGTCCTTGTCCTCTTGCAGTAAACATTTTAAGAATAACCACGCTATGACATCGACTCCTTCAGCGTCCCCCGAGTTACTGGCGGCACTGAGCCGGCGCGATCTGTTTTCCCGGACTGCGGCTGGCTTCGCTAGCGTGGCGGTTGGCAGTCTGCTGCATCAGGACTTCGTTCGGGCGGAATCTTCCAGTACGCTGCGGACCCCCCATTTTCTGCCGAAAGCCAAGGCGGTGATTCAGTTGTTCCAGCATGGTGGACCCAGCCACATGGATCTGCTGGATCCCAAGCCGGAATTGACGGTCCGCAATGGTCAGCCCATGCCCAAGTACTTTACGGATCTGGTGAAGATTTCGGCGCATGGGAACTTGCTGGGCAGTCCGTTCAAGTTTCAGAAGTACGGACAGAGTGGGGTGGAATACTCGGAACTGATCCCGCATACCGCTGCGTGTGCCGACGACATCGCCGTCATTCGTTCGATGTATTCCGAGCACAACAATCATGAACAGGCGCTGTGGCACATTCACACCGGCCGCATCGTCAGTGGGCGGCCGACGATGGGGGCCTGGGTCAACTATGCCCTGGGCTCAGAGAATCAGAATCTGCCGGCCTATGTGGTTCTGCGGAACGACAATTCGCTGCCGATTGATGGGACCCGCAACTGGTCGAGCGGCTTCCTGCCTCCGAAGTATCAAGGGGTTCATTTCCGGCATACCGGGACGCCCGTGTTGTATCTGCAGCCTTCAACGCCCGTCACCGATAAGACTCAACAACTGCGGCGTGATCTGCTCTATAAACTGAACTCCGAACACCGCGAGCAGGTGCCACGTTTGGCACCCGAACTTGAGGCCCGCATCGCCAGCTATGAACTGGCCGGGCGCATGCAGTTGTCGGCCGGTGCGGCACTCAATCTGGCTGAAGAAACGCAGGAGACGCAGGCCCTGTACGGTGTGGGGCAGGCTCCCACGGACAGTTATGCGCGGCGGTGCCTGATTGCGCGGCGGCTGGTCGAACGGGGCGTGCGGTTTGTGCAGATTTTTGTCGAAGGGCAGATCTGGGATACGCACGCGAAGAACGCCGAGACGACGAAGAAGTGTTGCGATCAAACGGACAAACCGGTGGCAGCGCTCTTGAAGGATCTCAAGCAACGCGGGTTGCTGAACCAGGTGATGGTGATGTGGGGCGGCGAGTTTGGTCGGACTCCGGTGAGCCAGTCGGGTGACGGCCGCGATCATCACAAGCAAGGCTTCAGCATGTGGCTGGCGGGTGGCGGCATCAAGGGGGGCCAGGCCTATGGCGCCACGGACGAACTCGGTTACCATGCGGTGGAAAACCGGGTGATGGTCGCGGACCTGCATGCGACGGTGTTACATCAACTGGGGCTGGATCACAAACGAGTGACATACGACGTACACGGGCGCGAAGAACGGCTGACCGATGTGTATGACGCCAAGGTTCTGCAACCGCTGATTGCGTAGATCCCGTGATACCATGCCGCGACGCTTTTTCTCCGCAGTCGATGTCTCGGCGGTATCGCTGGAACTGACTGGTCGGGAAGCACATCACCTGCAACGGGTCTTGCGTCTGGAACCGGGCGAATCAGTCTGGTTGTTTGATGGGCAGGGGCACGAGGTCCTCGCCGAAATCGTAGACATCGGCCGCGATGTGGTCCAATTGCGCGTCACCGAGCGTCGTGAATTCGCGCCGTCGTCCACACTGCCTGTGACGATCGCGACCGGGGTGCCGAAAGGGGACCGCTTCCGCTGGCTGATCGAAAAGGCTACTGAACTCGGCGTCCAGCGCATCGTACCGTTGGTCACCCAGCGCAGTATCGTGGACCCCGGTCAGGGAAAGCTCGACAAACTGCGGCAAACGATCGTCGAAGCTTGTAAGCAATGCGGCCGGACGCAGTTGATGGAGCTGACAGAACCTTTAAGTTGGCGTGATTGTCTGGCGACGGAATTCCCAGGCCGTGACGCCTGGATTGCTCATCCGGATGGCGAACTGGTGACTGCCGAGCAACTGGCCCCGACACGACCGCGATTGTTTCTAATCGGGCCGGAAGGTGGCTTTACCGAGACCGAAGTGGAAGAAGCGGTCGCGGCGGGTGCGCGACGGATGCAGTTGGGACCACGTATTCTGCGGATTGAAACGGCAGTCGTGGCGATTGCCGCGTTGGCGTGTTTGTATGAGCCGTGATCGCCAGATTGGACGACTTGCATGGAATCCTTTGGTCCTTGAGGTCCTGTTTGTCCCTTGATTGAAAGGACGAAAGGGACGAAAAGGACACAAGGGACAGAAAGGACTTTTGACTTTCAGCTACGCCATTTACAGGAATACCTTTTACAATGGCGATGCCAGATGTGATCCCATTTGTCCATTGCCACAACCACGGACTCCAGTGATGCAGCTTTACATTGTACGTCATGCCCCTGCCGAAGAACTCTCCGGGGGAGTCAGGTCGGACGCCGACCGTGAGTTGACCGCCAAGGGCCGGAAGCTATTCCGCGAGTTTGCTGAACAACTGATAAAACCCGAACATGCACCGCAGCTCATTTTGCACAGTCCGCTGGTGCGAGCGGTCCAGACGGCGGAAATCCTGCGCGAAGTCATTGGACTCAGTCGAGACCAGATGCGTGTCGAGGGCCGGCTGAGTCCCGGGATGACGGCCACGCACCTCGCCAACGTCACGCGGGGTCTGAGTGAGGAACGGATCGCCGTCGTGGGACACAATCCCGATGTCAGTCACTGTACGTCGGAGTTGATCGGTGGTGGATCGATCGACTTCAAGAAGGGCAGCATCGCGTGTGTGGAGTTCTTCGACGCGGTCGCCCCGCAGCTCGGTCGGCTGATCTCATTCATTTCGCCAAAGTTGCTCGTCGAAGGCTGAA
>CAMAVF010000165.1 GCA_945861445.1 Planctomicrobium piriforme
TAGTATTGGTACTCGACGTCACTGACATGCAGGAAACCATTGCGTCCGACGCCAAAGTCAACGAAGGCCGCCTGAATGGCTGGCTCCAGATTGACGACGCGCCCCTTATAGATATTGCCGACGTAGCTTTCCTGGCTGACTCGTTCGACGTACAGTTCTTCCAGGACCCCATCTTCAACAATGGCGATCCGGCTTTCCTCCGGTTGGAGGACATTGATCAGCATTTCCTTCTTCATGCACGACCTTTCGTCGGCAGCGGGTTGGCTCCTGCAGCTTGCATGGACGGGAAAGTCGCGTGCGATCAACGCTCGCAACATTCCCCAGCAAGCCACTCCCAGTGGGGCGCATGTGCCCAACCGGCTGTTGTTCGTCAGATTTCTGGAGCTTGCCAGCGTACGGCTCGTTGTCGGCAAAACGCTCAACAAAAGGACCGGAGTGTGGGAAAGCAGGACAGTAAAGTGAGAACGGCACAGCCAGGTTCGATCGATCAACAGGTGTTTTTTCGAGACGACTGATTCCCGAAAGCCCTGACTGTCGGACTGCCACGGAGTACAGTCGTCTGTCATTCAACGCACGAGCGTTGGACGTGGACGAGAGACCATAAGCAGTCGGGCCACAGGAAATCGAGACGGTCGGGAAATCAAGAGCGGTAGCCGCGCCGAGATGAATCGACGCGGGTTCGGACAGGTCACGCGCTGCGTGACCCCGTGAGTTCAGCGACACGCCGTCAGCCGCTGGGGCTGGTGTGAAGCGAAACTGCTGCTGTCCTGCTACTTGAGGCCTGCAATCACACACGCTGGACGAACCTCAACTGGTTCGGACCCTTGAGACGCTGCCGAAACATTCTCAAGGGATTGTTCAATTGGCGATAAATCGGTGGATTCGTGGCTCAGTGTCGAGAACGACGCCCAAGGACCGTCCCTGCTGACCTTCAGCAGTGACCCCGCGCAGCGTTCCAACATCATCCCTGATCTAGACTTGGGAACCCGAATACCGGACGGCGTAGTATGTCCAATCAGTGTCGAACTCGCCAGCGTGGGCTCGGGAATTGTCTTGATCAGACCACTTCATAGAGTGGGATCAGTCTATTGATCCGTCCAAGGATCTTAGCCAGCGCATAGAAAAACCCTCGGGGGTTGCCGGCTCAACAGTTTGGGGATGTGTCTGATTGAGACTGATTTATTGAATGGGTAGGCCAACAAATCAGGGGGACCCTCAATATATCCCAAACTGCCAAACATGCGAACCTACCCGAGGGTCAGGCTGGGCATAATTGGAGTCAAATCCTGCGAGTTCCATAAGAACCGACTAAACTTGACTAACTTACGTTGGTTAATATGCTAAGCAACTGGCGTGCCGATTTCCATAATGTCTAATTTTTCGTAAAGTACACATTGGGCGCCGAGCGCCGAATGATTCTTGGCATATCAGACAATCTCATTCTATTGAGCAAAAAAGCGAAAATGAGACATCTCTGATTGATGTTGCGATGACAATCCTTTATGAACCTTGCATGAATGGGACTGGAGTTTCGGCGCCGACAATGGTAGTTTAGTGAGACAAATTCGGCGCCGAATCACGAGTTGGGCGCTGAGAAGTCACGTTTCGGCGCTGGATTGAATGAGGTCAATATGAGTTTTCCCCCCGCAGTCGGTCGCTGGTGGTTAGCTGCACTGGGGGGAATTGTGCTGGCGTATGCGATGCTGGTCCTGGGCTTCGCCGCCACGACCCCGGATTTGGGGCTGCGTTTTCTACTCGCAGAAGATATCAAAACCGTCGGACCGATTGTTCGTTCGGTGATGCCGACAATGAAGCATCGAGGGCAAATCAAGCCGAAGATCGGCGACCAGTTGATCAGTCTGGGAGGGACCAATCTTAAGGAATCCCGCTGGCAGGAGATCTCGACATTTTTGCATTTCACCAATGCCCTCAAGCGATTGCGAGGTGAAACGCCATTTGATGGAAAGCTACCGGCTGGTGCCAATCCGTCAGAACATGGCGATCTGATTCCTTCCTTTGTCGAGATCGAGACCGACTATTGGCTGGACCGCGATCGTTGGGTCGAAGCCCGGTTTCTCGTACCAGGCCAACCCGACGCGAAACGGACGTGGCTGCAAGTTCAGTCTCTGTCGCTGAACGAGATTGGCCTGCCGCTGTTCTGGTTCCTGCTGGAACTGGTGATCTTTACGGTCGGCGCCGTCGCGTTCTGGACCCGTCCGTTTGACCGCGCAGCGCGCGTCTTCTATGCCATGTGCGTGGTGACCGTCGGCGCATTCGTGGGCGGCTATCACTGGTGGGTCATTGCCGGCACCCTGTGGCTCAATATCCCCTTTGCAATCTGCGCGGTTCTCGTGCCGTCCGTCACGCTGCACTTCTTCTTGATTTTTCCTTATCCCAAATGGCCGATCGCGACTCGGCCCAGACTCACGTTGCTGGCTCTTTATGCGCCCCCGGCCGCGGGCATCATCATTCTGGTATCGCTGCTGTGTTATGGCTCGTGGCTCTTTCATACTCAGACTGATCCGGCCCGCCTGCAGAGTCTCCTGGACATCCTGCGCAAGTGCATTTTCGCCTACATGGTCATCGCGTCCCTCTACTTCTGCAGCACCCTGGCAGCACTCGTCCGCAGTTTTTTCCTGACTCGCAACACCCTGGAACATCAGCAGGTGGCTTGGATTTTGTGGGCTGCCGCCATCTCGACGATCCCTGTCAGTTATACCTTTTACCTGGCACAATTTGATCGCGTGGCGTTCGCTGTCGGGCAAGGTACGTTGCCGATGTTTTTTGCCAGTTTGCTGTTCATGATGGCCTATGCCGTCGGGATCGCGCGGCACAAGTTGATGCTGGTCGAACAGTTTTTCAGCCGTGAAACCCTGTACTTCGTGGTGAGCGCCGTCGCCAACGGGCTCTACAGTACGTTGATCGCCGCCGCGACGCTGATCGCGATTTTTCAACACATTCGGTCATCAAGGCAGGCATTCGTGGTTGCCGCGCTGTTGATGGTCGCCGTGATTCTGCTGGGCTGGCTGCGAGATCGTGCCCAGCGGTTGATCGACCGGCGGTTTTATCGCGAGAAGTATCAACTGGATAAGGCCCTGCAGCAGATGAACCAGATGGCCGGCCAGTTGATGGAACCGTCTGTCGTCGCCGAGAGAATGCTCGCATCGTGCCGGGACGTCCTGCTGGTGGGCCACGCGGCTCTGTACTTTCTGGATGTCGAGCAGCAACAGTTTCGGCTGGTGGCGACAGAAGGAGGCAAGCAACTTCCCGCCCAGTTCGCCGCCACGACGCAGTTGATTGCCGCGTTGCAACAGACTCCGTCGCTCCAGCGCAGCACATTGGGTCTGGATGATGTCGACCCGTTGATTCGGCGCACGCTCACCGAACTCAACGCCGATTTGCTGCAGGCATTGGAAGTCGATGGAGCCATCGAAGGGGTCGTGCTGCTGGGAGAGAAACGCCTGGGCACCGACTACACGGCCGAAGATCTGACCTTTTTGACGGCCATGGGTCAGGTTGCCGGCGTCGCCATGCACAGTGCGAAAGTGCATCAAGTGGTGGGGCGACTCAACGAAGAGTTGCAACACAACGTCACCAAGATTTCTGAACAGCAACGGCAGATCTCACTGTTGCAATCGGAAATCTCTGCCGCACACACCTTGGTGATCCCCGTGAAGACTGTCGAATCGGCAGATGGCATCACGACGGAATCGGGTTTCCAGTGCGAGCACATTCGCGGCAGCAGTCCGGGCGTGGTGCGTTTACTGGAAACGGTTCGCAAAGTGGCAAGCAGCGATGCGTCGGTATTGATTCGCGGAGAAAGTGGCACGGGTAAGGAATTGCTGGCGGAAGCCATCCACCAGAATAGCCTGCGCAAGCAGGGACCGATGGTCAAAGTGCATTGCGGAGCGCTCTCGGCCGGCCTGCTGGAAAGCGAACTGTTCGGCCACGTCAAAGGTGCGTTCACGGGGGCCCACCGCGATCGCGCCGGTCGGTTCGAAATGGCCAACGGCGGGACCTTGTTTCTGGACGAAATCGGTGACATCTCGCTGGAGACGCAAATAAAGCTCCTGCGCGTCCTGCAGGAACGCGAATTTGAGCCTGTCGGAGGCACGCGAACTGTGCAGGTCGACGTTCGACTGATCACCGCCACGCATCAAAACCTGGAAAAGTTAATCGCAGAGGGGCGCTTCCGAGAGGATCTCTTCTATCGCTTGAACGTCATCACCATCACGCCACCACCGTTGCGAGAGCGCCCGGATGATATCATCGAGCTGGCGATGTATTTCATGTCTCGAGCGGCCCAACGGTTGAACAAGTCCATCCAGCAGATCGAAGGCGTCGCCCTCGAGCGCCTGAAGCACTATGCCTGGCCGGGGAATATTCGCGAGTTGGAAAATGCCATCGAACGAGCGGTGGTCCTGGCCGAAGGGGAACGCATCACGCTGCATGATCTGCCGCAAGAGATCCTGGAAGGCCCATCGGGGTGGATGGCAACGGAACATCGCAAGGCCAGGCGAATTGCCGGACCGGCGACTCCGACCCCAACGCCCGAAGATGCCGAGATCCTCCTGGATGCCGAACTGCGTCAGTTGCGGGCCGCACTCGAGCAATGCGGTGGAAACAAAGCCGAGGCAGCCCGGTTACTGGGGATGCCTCGGAGTACCTTCTTCAGCAAGTTGAAGAAGCTGGCTTTGTCGTGAGCAACGATGTGCGTTATGGCTTCTTTTCAGTGGCCGGTTTCTTTTCGGCTTCTGGTTTCTTCGCCGGTTCGTTGATCGCAGGAGGACCCGTAACCGCCGGCTTCTTGTCGCCGCCCTTGGCTTTGGCCTTGGCCGCTTTTTCGTCGTCCGCCTTCTTCTTGGCATCAGACTTGATGGTGGCGAGTTGCTTCTGCTGATCCGGAGTCAACACCGCTTCGACTTCTGCCTCTTCTTTGTCCTTCAAGGCATTCAGTTGAGCGGTCAGCGCCGCAATCTGGGGGTCATATCCGGCTTGAATGTCGCGAATCTTCTTCTTTTGATCTTCTGCCAGCCCCAACTTGGCAAAGTTGTTCGGCAGACGGTTGACGGCCTTTTTCGCACCAGCGGGCGCTTTCGCATCCGGCTTCTTCTCCTGCGCGATCAATAGTGAACCGGCCAGCAACACAGCGAACAGACTGCAACGCAACCCCGTCATGCCCATACCTGTTTTCATAGTTGTTCCTCACTGAAGGCGTAAAAAAAGAAGTGCCGAGTGACCTTTCCATACGGACGTGAGCCACTGTACTGCTGCCGCATATAGAAACGATATCCTGAACAGAATCCGTTCGCTACTGTAATTCGCAACTTCACCACAGTTTTAACTTCAAGGCACCGCCAGTAACGACAAGACTGGCAGCTTGATTTCCGGATACGCGGCAGGACCGAGTTCATCTTTGAACGAGAGCGTCCGGATCTCTTGATAGGCCATGCCACCGGGTTTGCGAAACACGTACACCAGGCAATCATTCAGATTGACGACCCAGTATTCGGGGATGCCAGCCCGCGCGAGCAACTCCATCTTGCGACCGCAGTCGTCTTCCAACGTCGTCGCGTCGGCCACTTCGATGATCAGTTGCACTTCGGCCGGAGTGGGGTGTGTCCGGTAATAGTTCTTGTCCAGCACCCAGGCCACATCGGGGATCAACGGCGCTTCCCAATCCGCGCTTTCAATCGGACATTGAATGCGTATGCCGACTCGCTTCTGGGCCAGGCTGGTGTGGCTCCACTTATTCAAGCGGGTCAGGATCGAGCAATGCGGGGCACTCGTGGAACTCATGACGCGGTACTCGATCCGTAGCCCGACTCTCCAGAGTCGGGGGAATGAATTTCTTGGAGAATTCACCCGACTCTGGAGAGTCGGGCTACGAACCATTACGGCTTGCCAGTTCCATAGGTGATATCGGGTGCCTGGAATCGGAAGTTTTTACTCTGACTGAAGAATTTCAACGGATTGTCGTAAACGATCTTTTTGATCTTCGTTTCCGAGTGCCCTCGCTTCCGCATCTCCTGAATAAAATCTGGCACGGCGAGAGGATTCGACGGCCCCCAATCGCCTGCGGAATTCACCATGATTTGCTCGTCGCCGTACTGTTCGATGATGTCGGCGGCGCGGGCGGGAGTACACTTGGTCGTCGGATACAAAGTCATCGCACACCAGAAACCGTGGTCGCGGGCCAGGCGAACAGTATGCTCTTCGACATGGTCAATCAGCACCCGCTGCGGCTGGACTCGATAATCAGCACGCAGCATGTCGACGATCATGTGCGTCCCCTTGAACTTGTCCTGCAAGTGGGGCGTGTGAATCAGAATCTGCTGGTCCATCCGCACGGCCAAGTCCACGTGTTCTTGAAAAATCGTCGACTCGTTCATCGTGTTCTTGTTCAAGCCGATCTCACCGATTCCCAGCACATTGGGCCGATCCAGGAACTCGGGAATCAGCTTGATGACTTCACGGGCCAGCGAGACGTTCTCAGCCTCTTTGGCGTTGATGCACAGCCACGTGTAATGCTGAATGCCGGACCAGCCAGCCCGCATCGGCTCGAACTCCGTCAATTGCCGGAAGTAATCATGAAAGCTGGCCGCACTGCCTCGATCGTAACCGGCCCAAAAAGCCGGCTCGCTAATCGCCACGCACCCCATCCGCGTCATACGCTCGTAGTCGTCCGTCGTGCGGGAAATCATGTGGACATGAGGGTCGATGAAGTACATTGAGAAACCTTGAAGTCTTGATGCCGATATTTTGCGGAGTGCGAAGTCACAGGCTGTAATTGTGGTAAGGATGTAGCGCTAATGTTGCCGCTACTTCTTCATCCAGTTTTCGACATAGGTATCGCTAAACAGCATCTGAACTCGTTCGGCGCGGTCTGTCCCCGGCGTCAGCAGCAGTTCGATCCCGCTCCGCAATTTGGCCAGCCGCGGGTCGTCTTGCGTGCCGTCTTTCCCCGCTCGGTCGACGCGGTCCAGGCTGGCGGCCAGGTCGAGGATCTTGCTGCGGATTTCGAGATAGTGCCGGTCCAGGATCTGGCGGGCGGTCTGGGGGCTCGACATCGGGAACTCCATGGGATTTTCCAGCAGCTCGACTGCCGGTGAAGGTGAAGCGTTGTTCTTTCATTTTCATGAGGCTGCTCAGTGGAATCAAGGCGGGTGGGGAATCGCTAAGCAATTTGAAAAAACTTAGCCAGCGACGAAGTGGCTGCGAATACAAGCTCGAAGCGCAAGCGAGTGCATTCCGTTCGAATCAGTCATCAGAATACACTCGCTTGCGCTTCCGGCTTGTATGCACCAAACATTCCCGGGCAGCGACCACCGCAGGGATTGCCCGAACCTTCTTGACGACTTCACCTTCTGTCCGGTATCACACGTGCGGGTCAATGCTTGGCCGCGAGAGAACTTCGCCCTTGGTTCGGGTGGCTCTCCGGGAGCTGTGCCCCGAGTGGTTTACGTAAGGACAATGTGCTCCATGATTTCTGTTGAACTCCCCGATGGTTCTGTGAAAGAGTATGCCGACGGCAGCAGCGCCTGGGACGTGGCCTCAAGTATCGGTCAGCGTCTGGCGAATGCCTGCGTGGCGGCGGAAGTGAATGGCAAAGTTGTCGACCTGAAACTGCCGCTCCCCGCAGATGGCCCGGCCAAACTCAAGTTGCTGACCGAAAAAGATGCCGCGGCGCTCGCCGTGCTGAGACACTCGACCGCCCACGTCATGGCCCGCGCGGTGATGCGACTGTGGCCCGACGTCAATCTGGCGTTCGGTCCCACCACCGGCCACGGCTTCTATTATGACTTTGATCTGTCCCACAAGATCAGTGAAGAAGACTTCCCGAAGATCGAAGCCGAAATGGCCCAAATCGTGAAGGAAGCCGAACCCTTTGAACGGTTCTCGCTGGGACGCGACGAATCGGTCAAGTTCTGTGGCGATCTGAAGCAGGGATTGAAAGTCGAGCACATCAACACCGGCCTCGCCGACCACGAATCGATGAGCTTCTACCGCCAGGGTGAGTTCGTCGACTTGTGCCGCGGGCCGCATATTCCCGATGCCGGACGCATCAAAGCGTTCAAGCTCCTGTCAGTAGCCGGGTCCTATTGGAAAGGTGATGCCAGCAACAAGCAGTTGCAGCGTCTGTACGGCACCGCCTGGTTCAGCAAGGCCGATATGGACGGCTACCTGAATCAAATCGAAGAAGCCAAACGCCGCGATCACCGCGTGCTGGGTAAGCAACTCGGATTGTTCGCCATCAGCACCGAAGTCGGCCCGGGGCTCAGCCTGTGGTTGCCCAAGGGGGCCACGATCCGGGCGACTCTGGAAGATTTCATCAAGAAGGAACTGCTGCGACTGGGCTACACTCCGGTCTACTCGCCCCATATCGGCCGGGTCGAGATGTACGAAACCAGCGGCCACTTCCCGTATTACCGAGAGTCACAGTTTGCCCCGATTTTCGGACATGACGCCGGCGCGCTGGTTGACTTCTGGATCCGCAAGTTGCGTGACAATACCCTTCCGACCGACGAAGAAGTCAAACTCCTCGAAGCCGCAGCGCTGATGGGAGCTCCCTTTACGGCTTACCGATCACTGCCGACCGTCGAGGCGAAAATCGATCTGCTGCGGGAATGGGAACATTCGCAAGAGCGCTACTTGCTCAAACCGATGAACTGCCCGCATCACGTGCAGATGTACGCGGCTCAGCCACGCAGTTACCGCGACCTGCCGGTCCGCCTGGCTGAATTCGGCACCGTCTATCGCCACGAGCAATCGGGCGAGTTAAACGGCCTGCTGCGCGTCCGCGGGTTGACTCAGGACGACGCCCACTTGTTCTGCACCGCCGAACAAGTCGAAGAAGAATTCCGTCAGACCCTGAATCTCGTGCGGTTCGTTCTGGGCAGCGTCGGCCTGACCAATTACCGCGTGCAATTGTCGTTGCGGGATTCGAAGAACAAATCGAAGTACGTCGGCAGCGAAGAGAACTGGCAGAAGGCCGAAGACACTCTACGCAACGTCCTCACCGACATGGGACTCCCCTTCACGGCAATGGAAGGTGAAGCTGCATTTTACGGACCCAAGACCGACTTCATGGTCCGCGACTGCATCGGTCGTGAATGGCAGTTGGGCACCGTGCAACTCGACTTCAACCTGCCGGAACGGTTCAAGCTGGAATACGTCGGTGCGGACAACAAGCCGCATCGTCCGGTAATGATCCATCGCGCCCCGTTCGGTTCCATGGAACGTTTCGTCGGTATGTTGATCGAACATTTCGCCGGTGCGTTCCCACTGTGGCTGGCTCCCGAACAAGTCCGAGTCATGCCGATTGGCGAGAAGTTCGACGACTACGCAAAACAGGTGACTCAGCAATTCCGCGACGCCGGTTTCCGTGTCACGACCGATTTGCGGAGTGCCAAGGTCAACGCCAAGATCCGCGACGCTCAGTTGGAATTGATTCCCTACATGATGGTCGTCGGTGGCCGCGATCAGGAAGCGGGAACGGTCGCGGTCCGCGATCGACTGGAAGGGGACCTGGGTGCAATACCGGTGGCCGAAGCCATTGCCCGGCTGAAGGCCGAAGTCGACGAACGGCGAATTCGCAAGGTCGCGGAATCCGACTTCTCCGGATTCGACAGCGGCAAGGAAGAAGAAGTCAGCGACTATTAGATCAGCGGCTGCCAGCACCCGTCGCCTGACTCTTCAGAGTCGGGCCACGGGCGTGTTTGATAAATACAAGCTCGAAGCGCAAGCGAGTGCATTCATTCGTAAGCCGACGATAACAATGCACTTGCTTGCGCTTCGAGCTTATATTCGCGATCACTTCGTGACCGGCCAAATATTCGTCAAATCCACCTTACGGTGATTTACGCGGCACGTCGCTTGCGTTTCGGGATCGCATACAGCCACGCGTTGCCGAGTTTCCCCGCGGCCTGAATGGCCCCGGTTTTTCTCAGGCAATAAGCCACCTTCTGCGCCAACCAGCGAGGGATCTTGGCACATTTGGCAAGATCGTCCGTTGTAAAGGCCGCGGGCAGTGTGTCGGGAAGTAACTTTTGCAGATCCTTGATAGTCCGCAACTCGTGACGTTGTTCAACCGAGCGCAGCAGGCGGTCGGCAACGCGGTACGTCTTCCCTTTCCACCGCTTGGCCGGCCTGCTGATTCGCTGCTCTTCCTGGATCGTGAGCAGGACTTCCAGCGTCAACTGCGGATGCGGAAAGACTTCCACAAAATGGACGAGCTCCAGAAACAACGTAAACAATGTTTCTCGCGTGGGACTCCAGCGCTGTGAGATGATCTCCACGCCCGCCTTGTCCCGTGTGATGAGATACTTGCGTGCCGCCAGGGGCTTGACGATCCACACGTGATGACCATCAGCCAGCAACTGACGTGTTTTGCTGCGCAGGGCGGCTAATGCCGCGGATTGGATTTCGATCAGCCGGGGATGCTCATGATCGATGACATCAATCCGAAATTCACCAACCCAGGCTTCCGTTTCGGAAGTGGCGTTCTCATAAAGAGCCTTCAACTGGCGGTGCAGAGACGTTTCCATGCGAGAACCATCCGTGGCAGCGCGCGGTCGAAAATAGGAATGCTTGTGGGGGATTGTTCAGAATGGCGAGATGGTAGTCCGCACCGGGAGATGTGTCGAGATGGGATCGGGACCAGCTCGGCGACTCAGCGCCGCTGCGTGAGGTTTCTCAAGACACACGCAGAGGCGCTGAGGCGCGGATGACAGAGCGGGGCAATCAGGCGTCCGGAGCCGTTTCGACGGTCGTCTCGACTTGCGAGGCATCATCCTCGAGCTCAACTCGATTGAGGTCACCGAGAGAGGATTCATCCGGTTGCAGAAACGCGGCTTCGTCCTGAATGTCTTCTTCTTCGTCGTCGCTGCGATCCTTCTTGTAGCGCTTCTTGGATGGCCGAGGTTGTTCTTTGGACGGAGCAACCCGGTCGCCCACGAACTCAGCATCCAACTCCGCGAGCGAGAGTTTCACATCACGCTGCGTGAACCAGGAGCTGGCAGTCCAGGCCCGGCATCCCGTATGTCCCGTGACCAGATACGACTGATTCAGACTACGAACGGCGTGACTGAGGTCTCGGAACTCGCCTTCGACCGACGTCGACAGCATGTTCAAGCCGACAGTTCCACCCAACACGCCGAGGGTGGACACGGCAATCAATTCCGCCGACACGATCGCACCGGCTTCATCTCTCCAAAAACTGCACCAGAGGGGCATGGTCTCTCTCCTTGGAACGGCCGGAAACCCGAGACGGATGCCAAATCAGCCCCAGTTTCCGGTGTATCAAATGATTAACACATCGTTCCGATTGTACGGATTGTAACGATTACTCACAATACCCAAATTACGCAGCCTTTTCATTTTGTAAATCTCCCGAAACAAAAATGACGCGATGCCTTTAACTAAAGGACAGGCATTTTAATGATGTTGATGAACTGCTGGTTGATGGCCACCAACTGCCACAAAGTCAACAATATGCCTGTCCTTTAGTTGAGATTGGATTGGAGAAATAAAAGAGCCCTGCCAGCTTTAAAGGTGGCAGGGCCAATGTGTTGTGTTGAAAGTGATGTTAACTGAGTGGACTAAATTAGAAGTCTCCGACCGGTTCATCACCGTGGATCGTCGACAGTGCTTCGAATGTTTTGGGGTCGATGTCCTTGCTGACCGCTCGCACCGCTCCGTCTCCCATTAAGACTTGGACGACTCCGGCGTGTGGGCCGCCGATGCCGTCAGGGCCATTGATGTAGGGTTTCGTTGTCAGGGCTCGAATTGTTGCCGATCCGCCTTGAGACCACGGACCAAGCTCCTTGGTACCGTCGGTGATCATCATCGTGTTCGAAAGTCCGTCGGTGACGTCCCGGAACCGCACGGCTCGGTCATAACCGAACATTCCCACTTTCTTGTCCGCAAGCGGCAGCGTGGCCGCGTCCTTGCCCAGTCCGGCGATTCCTACGTAGTTCGTAACGCCGTAGCCGTCAGCCCGGGCGGGATTCGTCTGGGATGGATTTTGCAGCACCGGCAGCGAGACTTTCGTGAACGCCTCATTGGCCTTGTCGTTCCATCCCTTTTTCATGTCGATCTTGTTGTAGACCGGGGCCTGATCGAGGTATGGCAGCAGATCAACGATCCAACTCAACCGTTCCTCTGTCTTTAAGTTTGGATTGGGACGCGTACCGTGCGGAAGCTGGTTGAACGTGTCATGGTAGTTGTGCATCGCCAACCCCAATTGCTTGAGGTTGTTTTTCGATTGGGACCTGCGAGCCGCTTCGCGCGCTTGCTGCACGGCGGGCAAGAGGAGCGCGACCAGGACCGCCACGACTCCGACGCTTTCCACGCCTCCGCCCCCACCCCCGCCGGGAATCGGCAAAGCTGGCAGTGAATTGCGGCTGTACCACTTGATGCCTTCGTCATCGACGGTGCTCACGCTGAGATTCGGAAACAGCGGACTGAGGACCTCTTCGACCGGCGGAATGTCGTCTCCAGAGATCGGGAATTCGGCCGATTCATCGACCTTCTTTCCAGCTCGCTCGCGCTCCTTGCGCCATTCAACCATACCCAGCTCGGCGAAGGAAATGCCGGTCGGCGCGAGATTCAATACCGACCGCAGTCCCCCGCGCGGGTCACTATAAGCGAAGGACGAGAATTTTTGCGGCAGTTGCTTAAGAGCATCGGCTACATCCTCGGTCGGCTGCCAGTGCGGCAACTTGCCGTCGATTCGCTTCAGGTGAGCTTCGACCGTCTGCGATGTCGAACCGATAATCAGCCAGCCCTTGTCCACAACCCAGGAGGGACTGAAGAATGCGACGGGACCGGCAAATTGAATGGTGTGCAAGGTGCGACCGTTGACGTCTTTTCTGCGGAACTTGGCATTGACGCCAGCGAACTCCATTCCGAATTGTTCCACCTTCCCGAGAGCCTCCAGCAGTTTTTTGGCGTCCTCAACTTCGATCAGCAACGCACCGGCCGGGATCATCCCGCTCGCGGCGGGATCGACGAAACCAGCAAACGTATCGCCCAAGGGATGCAGGATATCGTCCACGAGATCAAATCCCACTTGCTCTTTGAACTTCTCCCGCAATTCGTCAGCGGTCGGAGTTCCAGGCGGGGCAAACGCTTCGTGCCCCTGCTTGGCCCAATCGAGCAGCGAATCGGTCAGTCGCGAAACATCCAACTGGATGACCGAAAAGTATTCACAACCTTTCGGGAAGGGGGGCAGGTCCTTCGTGGTCAGGAGTTGCTGATCGAACAACGCTGGAATTCCCGTTCGCGGAGCGGGGGCCTGCAAGGCTGTTTCGGACCAGATCGCAGCGCCCTTGAAGCCCCAGCGGCCTTGCAGCAGGCCAACCTTGTCCATTCCCGTCACATGCAGTACATCAGCGGCCCGCACTCCGTCCTTGTCGGAACCCGGGATGGGAGGGATTTCCATGTTCTTGACAATGTCCAGCAGGGACTTGATGTCGAGCAACGCGACCGAAGCGACATCGAAATCCTTCGACGTCCGCAGCTTTTTGACATCGGGATTGGTCGTCAGATTGGGCGCCTTGCCAGCGGCGATTTCAATGGCCGCTTCAATGGCTTGCAGGCCACCGGCGATCACCAGATGGCCACCGTCGGTCCACCAGCCGATTTCGTAGCCCACTGTTTCGGGAATCGCAATGCGAGTCACTTTGCGGCCGCTGATTGTTTCCCGTTTCGGATTTGCCGCGTGTAACGGCCCGTCCAGCAATGCCGTAAGCTTGGGGGCCAGGTCGGCAGAACCATGCAGTAACAGCGTGACCTGCGGGGCAGGTTGCCCCGACACGGCTTCCACGGCCACCGAGACCGAAAAACCACGCTCGAACAAACGACCGAGAAGCTGTTGCGCGACGACCGCGGCTTCTTCTCCCGATTCAGCGACGACAAAGTCGAGCAGGCGAGTGACCGTCTTGACGAGTCCCGATTCGACCAGGGATTTTTGTGCGGCGGTCGCGTCCCAGGTTTTCTGGTGGGCTTGAAAACCATCCCAGACGTAGAGGGCAACCGGCTTCGCGGGATGCAGTGTCTCCGGGGCCTTGGCGGGGGCGGCCTGCCAGCCCATCAGAGCCCAGGCCAATCCGCCGATCATTGCCAGGCTGAGGACAATCCCCGTGGACACGGCGGCTCGACGAGATTTGCACGACTGTTGTGGAACGAGGATCTCTGACGGATCGGGACGTGACATGATGACATCCTTGATTGCAGGTATACTTCACGCGGTGAGGAATGAGGCCGGGTTGAAGTGTTGGAAGTTGTGGGTCATGAGGGTGGCGAGTTGGGGGCGGTGTTTTGTGGGGATGTTGTCGAGGCAGCCATCGATGGCGTGGCGGAATTCGGTGAAGTTGTCGTAGTGA
>CAMAVF010000166.1 GCA_945861445.1 Planctomicrobium piriforme
TCTCGCTCTCCTTTAATGAGGCTAATGCAATCTTCGCCTTGAACGCTGAACTGTGATACTTTCTCGCCTTTCCCATCCACGTCCTTCCAGAAGCTCGGTGCCCAAAACAGAGCATATTTCACTGTCCAGCTTTCTGGGACCATCATAGGTCGTGCCGTCACCGATGATCGCGAAATGGGGGAAAACATCTGGTTGGGAAGAGTACATTGCAATGTTGTCCAGAACTTGCACATACATGAGTTCGTTGAGCGTGGACACTTGGCGATTGACATTGTGCCGCAAGAAGCGGTGCGTGCAACCAGACGTGAGAACGAGAATCAGCAATAATGCGGAGGATACTATCTTGCGCATGCTTTGGCCCCTCATCAGAACAGACTGAAATGTGCTACTGCGACAACATGTTCAATGAAATGACACATGTGTACAGAATTTGCTTCGGCCGTTCTCGCGACTCAGAGTAGCCCGAAAGTGCTGGAGAAGAACGCTTAATGGCCTAACGACTGATGCGATTCGTAAAATCGTTATGATCGTCACAATTTACTTTAGCGATTGGGTGTGACTTCTGTCTGACGTTTTCCGTCTCTCGTCGCCGGCGACTGCTCGAATTGGATCATCCCCAATGGATCGTCTTGGGAGTCCTCAATCACCAGTGAAGTCGCACGGCACAACAAATCGGTAGGTGAGCCGGAGGCCGTAAGGCCCCGGACTGAGGTGATGAAAAGCTGGCCATACCGAATGAAAGTGTTCGTCCGGCTTTTGTTACACGTAACAATCGCGGGTCATTGAATAAATTCCCCGAAGGGGATACGCCACCTAGCCCAGGGTTGCTCGCGTCAGCGGGCTACCCTGGGTAACCAATCAATCTTGAAACTGAAAGGGTTGCGCCCCGTGGCAGACGCTGCCAGCGTCTGTATTCTCCTCATCCACAATGCAGCGTCACAGCAGATAAGCACCGACGCTGGCAGCGTCGGCCACGGGGGCTCGCCATTGCTAGCCAGACGAAAATGCCGGTGACGGAACCCTTACAGGGTACACATCCTCTTGGGATCCCTACCCAGGGTAGCCCGCTGGTGCGGGCAACCCTGGGCTAGCAGCCTGTTGAAAAAGGTGTCTGGAACTCTCCGAACGTCGAAAAAACGGTCGATTCCGTGTGGTTGGCAAAGTTCCAGACACCTTTTTCAACAGGCCGCTAGGTGACGTAACCCCGTTGGGGTATTTATTCAAAGCAAGAGTGTTAGGCGAAACAGATTCCCGCTTGGCCTAACTACCAAAACACCGCGACTTTTCGCTGCCTTTCATCACTTCAGCCCCGGACTGCGTGTTTCGCCGGAAAACGGAAGAGTCCGGGGCCTCACGGCCTCCGGCTCACCAAGATCACTTCTTCTGCGGCCGAACACAAAACACCGCGCAAATCAGCCGGAACGCGCTAGCGTCCGGTTTCTACCCCCGGCCTCACGGCACGGGGCTCACCTGGTCCTTTTAGTAAAATCACGCGTCTCGGCGAAGAGTTCCTGGTAGCCTGATACCACCGCGGGCCGGCGTCTGCCGGGGGCCACGTTTAAAGTCTCCGGCGGACGCCGAGCTATAGCTCGTGTGAGGCTCCGCAGGAGCGTCGCCCTCCCATCTCAAATCGGGCTCTACCGGACGGGCGTGCCGTTTTGGTGAGTTTGACGCTGTGTTGTATGATCGAAGAGTGGTCTACAAGGGTGTTGGGTGTTGGTAGCCGCGTTCGCCAGAACGCGGGAATCCCGCACTCTGGCGAGTGCCGCTAACAGCCTGTTGAAAAAGGTGTCTGGAACTTTGCCAACCACACGGAATCAAGCGTTGTTTCGACGTTCGGAGAGTTCCAGACACCTTTTTCAACAGGCGGCTACCCCTGTCTTGAGCTTCGGCGAACCGGGGAGCGGTGGGCTTGAGTTGTGCGCCCAGTTCGGGGGCGCCTATCGGCGAGAGAGTTGATGGGAGTGAGTGGAGAGTAGACTTAAGACAGATTGAAGAAATCAAAGGGATCAAAGAGCGCATGAGTTGTGTTGGCTGCGGAAAAGACGAAATGTCGAAGTCCGAATGGCGAATGAATGACCAATGACAAAGGACCAATGACAAAGGACAAAGGACAAAGGACAAAGGACAAAGGACAAAAAAACCGAAGAGTTCAGTCCGGATCAAAGAAGTCGAAGAATTCACGTGGACTTACGTCGGAGGATGGGCACTCCTGCCCGTCTGTATTTGGTGTGTCCCGGATTCAAAGACGGGCAAGAGTGCCCGTCCTACGGACGAAGACGATCGGTCTCAGAAATCGAAGATGTCGAAGATGTCACGGGTCGACGTATTCGAAGATGTCGAAGGTGGCAAAGATGTCGCAAGTTTTAAATGGGTGTGGAGGCGGGAAACTCTCTCGCCAAGACGCAAAGTCGCCAAGTCATGTCGAGAGGGCCGCGTTGTTTGATACCACTTTGCGGCTTGGCGCCTTGGCGTGAGAATCCTCCTTAACTGCCTGTGATAGAGTGCAACAGTTCAAAGAATACAAAGAATTCAAAGAGCGCGGAGCTCTTTGGCGGGTGTCTGGACCGAAGGATCGGCACTCCTGCCCGTCTGTCTTTTGTGTGCGTTGGATGCACAGACGGGCAAGAGTGCCCATCTTACGGACGAAGACGATCGGTCTCAAAAATCGAAGATGGCAAAGACGTCGAAGATGTCACGGGGCGACGTATTCGAAGATGTCGAAGATGTCGAAGGTGGCAAAGATGTCACGGTTCTAACCCGGATGATTCATCAGCCGTAGGGCGCTAGCCCACGGTTAGAACCATTCCGGTAGAAACCGGACTTTGGAAAGCCCCCTTACTGCCGCACGGCCTGGCGCCAGTCGTCCTGGCGCAGGTCGTTGTTGCGATACAACTCGATCAACCGTTCGAGCATCTCGATCTCGCAGCGAAACTGTTCACCCCGTTCGGTGTCTGCCATGCGTCGCGGTCGATCCCACTCGCGGACGACCGTGACGCTGGGCACGATATCGACGCCGTCGCGGATGGCTGCCTCGACTGATTCGAAGTGATGATGCTTCGCCAGCACGGTCCGGTTGGCCTCCAACACCAGCGAATAACCATGATCGCCATACGCTTCCGAAAACGCTCCGTCGATCGTGATGGCCTTGCCACTGCGTTTCAATGGGGATTCGCCCTCTTCGATCTTAACCGGGACGTGACCGTTCACGATCAGGCCATGCTCGGGGTCGACGCCGAATTCCTGCAGCACTTTCTCGCAAAACCAAGCTTCGTGGATCAGCGCGAAATACGCGTCCTTCGTCTCGTGGTGCGACTTCTTGTCCGTGATAAAGTCCCGTTCCAGCGTGGTGATGCGATCTTTGCCAAACAGGGGCGAACGCGGGCCGCTCCACAAGTACCACAGGAAATCGAGCTGTTTCGTCTGTCGCTCGCCCAGCGCACGGGCCACCATGTTCTCAATGGCCACGAACAGCGGTTTGCCGCTGAGTTGCTGGCCGTCCACGGGCATGGGCAGGAACGCACCGTGGCTGTCACTGGGGACGCAACCGTGGAAGATCAGATGATCGTCGCGGCGCAGATACATCGACCCATTGCTGACGATGTATTTCAAGTGCTCCTGCAGCTTCTGGCTGCTCACGAACGAGTGCCGCATCCGATTCATGCAATCGCGTTCTTCGTGGGACAACTCGTATGGGTGCCGCGGATCGAGAGTCGGCAGATGCGTATCGCGCAGCGGATAGGTCACTTCGTCGACCGTCACTGTGCCTTGCTGCAGATTGATACGATGCAACAGACGCCGGTGATCCATCTCCCAGTCGGGATTGCGGGCGATCATCTGGCCTTCGAGCTTGAACTGCATGATGGCCGCCGCCTTCTGCATTCGTGCCACGATCACATCGTTCCGCATGCCGCTCGATTTGGGCATGAAGTGAGTCGCCGGATCGTCGGCGTAGATCGTCCGCGCCAGGTGTTCGAGCGGTGTCAGAGGAATGCTGTAGCCTTCATCCAATTGTCCCAATCGACGGTAACGCAACGAAACACGCAGCACATGGCAGATCAGCGCTTCATGCCCCAACCCGGCCCCCAGCCAGGCCACGTCGTGGTTGCCCCAGATGAACGACACGGTCGGTTGATCACGGAGATAATCGACCACGCGATCCCCGCGCGGACCCCGGTCCCAGCAGTCGCCACCGATGATCAATTCGTAAATCGCGAGGTTGCGGATCAAGCGCCCCGTGATGTGAATCAGATGCAGGGCCCGCCCGCGCCGCAGCATTTCGTCCACGATGGCTTCCACGAATTCACGGCCACGCTCGGTCGTGGGTTCGTGCAGCATTTCCGAAAACAGGTCGGCATATTCTCGCGGAAACACCTGCATCGCCCGCTTCAGGCTATAGCGAGATGCCAGGACGCGAACCAGTTCAAACTGATTGCGCAACGTGCGTCGCGCAAAACTGCGCAGCTCTTCCTGGTCAGTCAAACTCTCCTGCAGCCGCTGCGTGACTTCGGCCGGATAGAAGATCAAGGTCAAGAATTCCTGGAACTCGCGCGGTTCCATCTTCTCTTTGAAAAGCAGTTCCACCAGAGGGCGCAGCGTGCCGGAGGCATTGTTGATGACGTGCCGCAGCTTTTTGTGCTCGCCGTGAATATCACTGATGACATGCACGGTCCCCTTGGGCAGGGTCAGGACCGCGGACAGCCGCGCAATCTCGGCAAACGCCGAGTCGATATTGGGAAACTGCCGGGCGAGTGCTCGCAGCAGAGTCAACTCATACCGGCTGGGTTTGGGCTGGCGCGCACCGTCGCGGCCAAGGGGTTCATCGCGAAAAGAATTTGGCACTGGAGGACCCGCATGTATGGGATGAAAGCGCTGGCCCGGATTGGCCACACCGTGAAGGGTTTTCGGCATCGCGGGAGGGTGAGGCTCCTGCCGAACCGCGCTGTCATTCGGCACCCGCTAACCTGCCGCGGCTCGGCAGGAGCCTCGCCCTCCCATCGACTCGCAACACAAATCGATCCATTTCTCTTGATCGACGATTTCGAAGATCCTTCACGGCGTCGCTGGAATAGCCGGACCGTTCAGCGTCAGTCTATCGCGAACTGCTGGTTTGCTGTAGCGACTCGGACGGCTTTGGGATTTCCCATCGTCCGACTCTGGAGAGTCCGGCTACGTCGCTGCGGGAAGTCAGCCAACGCAACGACGAGCCCCAAATCAACTGAAACCGAAAGTCCGTGAGATAGTGACACAACTGTAAAACGTCTAAACTCCCGCCACCTTTGCCCGCCGCGGGCTGTTGTCGACCTGAGAACCGACAGCGGCCCCGGCGGGTGTTCTCAGAAAGGCAAGACATGACCGACTCAACAATCAAAGTCTCCGTGGCGAACTACGGCCGCAAATATCTCTACATGCGGTACAAAGATCCGACGACCGGCAAGAGCATTGCCAAATCCTCCGGCAAGACCACGATGAAGGAAGCCGTCAAAGAGGCTGGCAAGTGGGAAGCCGAGTTGCGGGAGGGCCGCTACAAACCACTCTCGCGTGTGACGTGGACCGAATTCCGACAACCAGATGATGCGACACGCGGACATCAACACGACCATGAAATACTACGTCGGCCAGAACGCCCAAAAGGCCGCGGACGCCATCTATTTGGCGTTTTCCGAGCGTTCGGACAAAAGTTGCAACACTTCGTGCAACACTGAAGCCGAGAGCCCCGACACGTCCGCCACGATGGCCCCGCAACCCCAAGCGGTGTAGCATGTTACGAACATCCAAAGAAACAGCGATTTCTAAAGCAGTAGCAACTTCAATGCCAGAAATCGGCGTGACGTTCAAATCGGTTGGGCTTTCGATACCGCAGGCTGACTCTCCAGAGTCGGGCGGATCTCAACGGGAGGGCGAGGCTCCTACCAAGCCGCCACAGCTTACCGGATGTCGAAAGACTAAGCGGCTCGGCAGGAGCCTCGCCCTCCCCTCAACACGAAAGATTCGTCTCATGCGTAGGAGATCGTCTGCGACGGCACTGATACTGTTCGCAATTCTCATGGTTGGCTGTGGTCGGCCCGCAGGAAATTCCGCCGAGTCTGCCGCCATCGCGGCGATCGAAAAGCTCGGCGGCAAGGTGGAGGTCGATCAACAGCTACCGGATAAGCCGGTGATCAAAGTCTATCTGCACAGCACGCCTGTCACCGATGCGGATCTGGTTCACATCGCGCAGCTCAAGCAGGTGCAAAACATTTTCTTGGCAAAAACTCAGATCACCGACGCGGGTCTGGAGCATCTGCGGGACGCCCACGGTTTGAAGACCCTGGGCCTGAACGCGACCGCGGTGACGGACGGTGGCTTGATACATCTGACCGGCCTGACAAGGCTGAAAACATTGAATCTCCAAGATACCAAGGTCACCGCGGCAGGGGCTGCGGCATTGAAGCGGAAGCTGCCAGGAGTCACGATCGCCCGTTAAGGATCCAACACCCCACGGCATATAGACCCCCAGCGATGGCCCGGGTACGATGGGATCGTCGGCTCTGTGTCGCCTACCTTTGATCGGCGGCGCCATCATTGTCGTCCGCTGGAACCCACGCAGGCGGCGTTCGGGGCATTTGATTCATCATGCATGCGTCCGTTGATCATCGCCGGAACTCGCCGTTCCGAGGTTTCACCCTGATCGAACTGCTGGTCGTCATTGCCATCATTGCCATCCTGGTGGCACTGTTGTTGCCCGCAGTGCAGCAGGCTCGGGAATCCGCTCGGCGTGCCGCTTGCCGCAACAGCCTGAAGCAAATCGGCCTGGCGCTGCACAACTACGAAGCGATGTGCAAGATCTTTCCGCCGGGAAGTACCAGTGTCCTGGACTACGGGGTCTGGAGCTCGAAGCCCGCTGAATACCATTTGCATAGCTGGGCGAGCATGCTGCTTCCGTTCCTGGATCAAGCGGCCCTCTACAACCAGATCAACTACAACGTCTCGGCGCTGGATCCCAAGAATTATCTGACCGCGGCACAGCGGATTGCCGCCTACCGCTGTGCTTCCTTTCGCGGACACGATTACTCGCGCGAACCGCTGTATACTGCTCTCTCGCCGACATTCGCCATCCGCAACTACGTGGCGATGGGTGCGACCACCGTCGGCAAGTTGTGGAAGGAACCCGATGGCGTTATGTACGCCACTTCAGACACGCGCATGTCGGATATCCGAGACGGCACGTCCTCGACCTTGTTCGTAGCCGAAACTCGGGAAGAGAACGCGTCGGTCTGGATCGATGGCGGCACGGCCTCGTTGACCTCACGACGCTACGACGACAGCAATCCCCCCAGCTACGCGACGAATCAGGTGTCACTAAACTACTCTCCATACTACGTGTCCGCCGGCCAGGGGATTGATTCGCTGTGGGGTCCCTCCAGCGTCCACACCGGCGGAGCTCATCATCTGTTCGGCGACGGCGGCGTGCGATTTATCTCCCAGAGCATCAACGCCGCGGTCTACGATGCCTTGACCACGAGGTCCGGTGGCGAACCGGTGGACAACAACGCGTATTGAGGCAGAAAGAACCTTCACGGCGTTGCTTCATGGGAGCACATTTACGCTGACCTTGTCCTTTCCAGTTCGTCATTCCCTGCAGAGACTCTGCCACCGGCATCATTGTTGCATTGATTGAACCTTGCAGAGTGGCCTCGTGAAAGTCCAGGCACGCATCTCCATTGATCGGAAATGCATTCGCTGGACACTTTTCCGAGACGACTTGGGTTGTACGCCGTGAGCAGCCGGTTCTCCGACTGCAATGGCCGCGAGTTTCTACGAAACGGGGTGCGAACATGAATTCCGACGACGACACCTGGCATCGAACTTTTTGCGTGGGGATCTATTCGAATATCACGAGTGCAGATAATGCGGTAACAAAGCTGCTGGCAGCCGGATTTACCAACGATCACATCCACGTCGCCTGCACCAACGAGACGTTTAACGAGCACTTTCTCGAGTATCGGCATGACCACACCGGCGGCTCAACGAGCACGGGCGAAGTGGCATCCGGAGCAGCGATTGGGGCGACATTGGGCGGAGTGGCAGCAATCTCGCTCGGCATCGCCAGTGGCGCAGTCCCGCTGGTGATCGCAGGCGCCGCCGGCATTGCGGGTGGCAGCACGATGGGCGGCTTCCTGGGCGCCATGTTTTCAAAGGAAGTGGAAAACGATTTTTCAAACCTCTACCACGATGATCTGCAGCAAGGAAAAATCCTGGTTGCCGTCGTGGCGACTGGCGAAGATGCCGCTGCTCAACTGGCGAAGGCGACCGCCATCTTCACTGAAACCGGGAGTGAAGTTTCCGCCCGGGTCTGACCTCAACGACTCACCACATCCTCACCATCCAGGACCGCACTGACCGCGCGCTGAGCGGTCAGTGCGGTCGTTCAACTTCCATGCCTCAGGGCTTTTTTAGCTTCGCCAGCTTGTCGGAAATCTCTTTGGCCAATTGCATGGCGGTCGTGACCTGGGCCGCGGTCATTTGAGATTCCAGTTTGATTAGCTTCGCATTTCCGTTGCCCGCCGATTCGGAAACCTTGGTCCAGGCATAGCCCTGAACCAAGTCCTTGGGAACGCCTCGGCCAGTCAGATACAACTCTCCCAAGATGCGTTGTGAATTGGCGTCATTCTGCTCGGCCGCTTTCCGATACCAATTTGCCGATTCGGCATCGTCCTTGGTGACCCCCTTGCCGTTGGCATACATGAAGCCCAGGTTGTATTGGGCATGGGCACTGTTCTGCGCTGCCGCCTTGCGAAACCACTTGATGGCTTCCTCATAGTCTTGAGGCACGCCTCGAGCATTAGTATACATCACGCCCAGCATGCTCTGGCCGCGGGCATCATTCTGCTCGGCCACCTTGCGATACCACTTCACGGCTTCGACCTGATCTGCCGCCACGCCAGTCCCCTTGGCATAGCAACCGGCCAGTTTGTATTGGGCCGTCACATCACCACTCTCGGCCTTCGCTTTCGTTTCCTGAAACAGCTTGACAGCGGCATCTGCCGGGTCAGCTCGAGTTGGCAGCGGCAGCCATGCAAGTGCCACGAGTGCCAAAAACGAAATGATGCAAGCTCTCATGCGATCTGTCCTGTCTGGGTTAATTTCAGCCACTTCAGGCCGTTTCGAATCAGTTCTTATCCGAGTCCCTGTTGGCAGTCTTCCAGCGGATGCGTGCGGCGTATACGCTGTTATCTGAGCCGTATTGGTTGCCGGGCAGGAGAATCCCTTTCGGGCCCTGCATCCATTCGGCCGTCGTGACCCACGTCTCATCCGCACTTACCTGAGTGACGCCGCAGGCGTTCTCCAAACTCTTGTCACGCAGCAGGGCGGCTCAGTGGTGCCGCCCGCTGCGACGGCACATCATAAACCTTATTCCGACAGGATGGCAGTGAATTGCGATTTCGGACACTGGGCAGAACGCTGCAGATGTCCGCAGTGTGCCACACGCGAGTCTTTGCGTGCTCTTTGATCCGCGAATTCTTTGAACTGTTGTATGCATACACGGTCATTTGTCATTTGGATTTCGTCATTTCTTCAGCCACGTATTAGCTCTTCTTGCGGCGTACTGGCAGATACCGCACTCGGCAGCCGATTGATGTTGTCTCGGCAGTCGCGGGCTTTTCGCCCTTTACGGCTGCTTGCAGAGCATCTTCCAGATAGTGGTGCTTGACGATTTTCGGGTCGCTGTTGTCGTCCATACCTCCCATGAACACGACTTTGCGCTCCTTGTTGAGCAGGAAGAACTCGGGAGTATAGGCGGCTCCATAGTCCTTGCCGATCTTCTGCGATTCGTCATACAGGTAGGGGAAGGCGTACTTCTTCTCCTTGGCCCGTTCCTTCATCTTGGGTAACTTGTCTTCGGCTACCGTGTTGACGTTGATGGCAATGACGGCCACGTTGTCGGCGTGCTTTTTCGCAAATGCGTTGATGCGCTCTTCGTAGTCGTTGGAGACCGGGCAACTGTTGCAGGTGAAGACAACGAGGACAAACGGCTTGTCCTTCAAGTCGGCCAGCGAGTGCTTTTTATCATCCACCCCTGGCAGGTCCATCCAGGCGGGTGCCACGTCTCCGATGTTCAACACATCGTTGAATTGACCGGCCGGGAGTTGATTTCCCATGCCCAGGGTCAACCACAATCCGCAAACCAGGATCAGCGTTCGCATGAATGGAGATTCCTTTTGGTGATTCAATTCTGAGTTGGACCAGCGCCGTTTGACAACAGCCCGGCTCTGGAGAGTCGGGCTACAGGACCGGTCCGATGGGCCACGGGGCGAATTCTTCTTCGCCGATTCCCTGGGCTTCGCTTTTCGTCTTCTGACCGCTGGCCACTGCCACAATCATTTCGAAGATCTCTTCGCCCACTTCACGGAGCGGAACGCCGTCCAGAATCTTGCCGGCGTTGATGTCCATGTCCTCTTCCATCCGCTCGTACATGGGCGTGTTCGTGGCAATCTTGATCGACGGCACCGGCTTGCAGCCGAAGCAACTGCCGCGACCGGTCGTGAAGCAGACCACGTTGCAGCCACCCGCCACCAGGCCCGTCACCGACACGGGGTCGTACCCCGGCGTGTCCATGATGCCGAAACCCTTTTCGGTAATCTTTTCGGCATAGTTGTAGACTCCGGTCAACGCCGTACTGCCGGCTTTGGCGACGGCACCCAGCGACTTTTCATAGATCGTCGTCAGGCCACCCTTCTTGTTGCCGACCGAGGGATTATTGTTGATCACGACACCGAACTTCGCCGTGTATTCTTCCCACCACTTAATCCGTTCGATCAGCTTTTCGGCAATGGCGGGTGTCTTGGCGCGACGCGTCATCAGATGCTCGGCACCGTAGATTTCGGTGGTTTCTGCCAGGATGGAAGTACCTCCATGCGCGATCAAGATGTCGCTGGCGATGCCCAAGGCAGGATTCGCGGTGACCCCGCTGTTGCCGTCGCTGCCGCCACAGTTCGTCCCTAGGATGATCTCGGAGACGGGAATGGGGACGCGTTTGACCTTATTGGCTTCCGGCAACAATTCCTTGAGCACTCCCACAGCACGATTGACCGTCTTACGGATGCCTCCCAGATCTTGAATATTCATGACCAGCGGCAGTGGCACCGCCGCCTGCCCCGGCAGTGACAACTGGGTCAGCCCTTCATTCTCGGCCAGGAACGACGCCTGTCCCGTTTCACACCCCAGTCCCAGAATGATGTAAGCCCCGATATTCGCGTGCTTGGCAAAGCCGGCGAGCGTCCGCGTCAATTGCAGATGGTCCTCGCCACCATATTCCATCGCGCAGCCCCCCTTGTGAATCAACGGGATGACGCCGTCGATGTTGGGGAAATCGGCGAGCAACGCCTTGTCGAACTGCGCCGCGACCAGCTTCGACGTGTGCGACGAGCAGTTCACTGACGAGATAATCCCGATGTAATTGCGGGTCGCCGCACGGCCGTCGGCCCGGCGAAATCCCATGAATGTCCGGCCGAGAATCGGTTCGGGGTCGGCCGGAATCTCGGAGCAATACGCATAGTCCAGGCTGAGTGCGCCGATTTCGCAGTTGTGAACGTGAACCCATTGACCGGGGGCGACGTCGTGCCGGGCAAATCCGATGATCTGGCCGAACTTGCGGATCGGCTGGCCTTTCGTGATCGGCACGATCGCCACCTTGTGACCCAGGTCGATTTGTTCCCGAGCCAGCAGTCCAGCTTCGGCACCTTCGAAATCGAGCGGAGTGTCCTTCGGCAATGTTCGCGCCGCAATGGCGATATTGTCATCAGGATGCAGTTTCAAACACGCGGGAGCAGTCGCCAGAGACATTGGGGGTACTCAGAATGTTTCGAGACAAAAAACAAACCGCCCTCACCATGCGTCAAATGGGGGCGTTCCCGTCATGCTAACAAACTGACGGCAGTTTGGAAAAGAGAGAGACCTGCAAACCGACTCCGGCCGCATTGCGAAATTCTTCGAAAGCGGTGGAAATCATTTGTAGACCGGCACAGCCTGACCTACCAGCCTGTTGAAAAAGGTGTCTGGAACTTTGCCAACCACACGGAGTCGAGCGTTTTTTCGACGTTCGGAGAGTTCCAGACACCTTTTTCAACAGGCTGCTACGCCAGGATTTCTTGAATCACCCGGGCGGGACTGACGTCGGTCAGTGTCTCGTCGCGGGTACCGTGGCGGAAGATCAGGCGTTTGTGGTCGAGACCCATCAGGTGCAAGATCGTTGCGTGCAGGTCGGGCATGCTGACTTTGTCGACGGCGGCTGCGTAGCCGAACTCGTCTGTGGCTCCGTAGGTCAGGCCCGGCTTGATGCCGCCGCCGGCCATCCAGATTGTGAACGCATGCCGGTTGTGGTCGCGGCCGTCGACACTTTGAGCGACCGGCATCCGGCCGAACTCGCCACCCCAGATCACCAGGGTCGAATCCAGCAGTCCGCGGGACTTGAGATCCTTCAGCAATCCGGCCACCGGCAGGTCGGTGGCGGTCGTGACCTTGGTGAGCCCTTCCTGCAGGGACGAGTGATGGTCCCAGACCTGGCTGCCCATGAAAATATGAACGAACCGCACACCATGCTCGACCAGCCGCCGGGCCATCAGGCAGCGCGTGCCATAGGCGGCTGTCGGGGCGTTGTCGAGACCGTACAGTTTGCGGATCGCGGGGGATTCTTGGCTGATATCGAGTGTCTCGAAGGCCGAGGTCTGCATCCGCGCTGCCAGTTCATAATTCGAGATGCGGGCGGCGAGTTCCCCTTCGGCGGGGTGCTTCTTCGCGTGTTCGGCATTCAACTTGGCCAGCACATCGAGGTTCCGGCGCTGTTGTTCTCGCGAGGTCTGCGCGGGCAGTTTCAGGTCGACGATCGGGTTGTCCCCCGCCTGCATCATCGTTCCCTGATAGAGCGGCGGCAGCCAGCCCCCGGTCCAGTTGCGGGCTTCATCGACCGGCAGGTTGGCGGGTTCAGGTAACGCGACATAGGCCGGAAGGCTCTGGTTCTCGGTCCCCAGTCCGTAGCAGACCCACGACCCGATCGACGGACGGCCGCCGAAGATGCGGCCCGTGTTCATCATCAACTGGGCCGGAATGTGATTGTTATGCTCGGTGTGACAGCTCCGGATGAAGGTTACGTCATCTGCCAACTCGGCCAGATGCGGCAGCAGTTCGGAAAGTTCCGCCCCTGACTGGCCGTGCTTCGCAAACTTGAACGGACTGCGCAGTACGAGGCCCGAGTTATCGGGACCGAACAGGTCCACGGTGCCGGGGTATTTCTTTCCGTCGTACTTTTCCAACGCCGGCTTGTGGTCAAACAGGTCGACTTGACTGGGCCCCCCCTGTTGAAACAGGAAGATGACGTTTTTCGCTTTCGGCGGAAAATGGGACGGCTTGGGCTTTAGGTCATAGACTTGCGGCGGGCGCGTGCCAGGTTCCGGAGACTCGGCCAGCAACCCGTCAGCGGCCAGCATTTGGAACAACGCCAACCCCGCCAGTCCGCCACCCGATCGCAGCAGCAGTTCGCGCCGCGTCCAGTGCGATATGTCTTCGGAACCCGAACAGAGCGGGTGCGGATTGTGGATCGACATTGCGGTAAAATCCTTCAATCGATTCTATTACCGATAGACTGCCTTCCGGTCGACGTTGCCAGGAGGCACCGCAGCAGGTTCAAGGCGATCTACTTCGCCGGGCGATCGGTTGGGTCTTCAGTAACGAGATCTTTGCTAATCTGAAGTTGCATGGCAATACCAATTGGATCCCGCGACACCTCTTGGCATTGGTGGTGCGCTCGATGTGGTCCAAGGGCGAACAACTGACGACAGCCTTTAACACAGGACGAAAGCTGGCACAACGGTTGCTCTCGGTCGTGGCTGTGAATACGTTGCTCCGGTGGCGAAAAACTCTTCGTCCTCCTTGGGTTGCAGGCGAAAGTGCGAGCCGGTTGACGTTCGGGATGCAAGGGCATAACGGAATGTACTCGCTTGCGCTTCGAGCTCGTATTGTTCGCGTTTGCGGCCGGTTACATTCCGAAGATGCGTTCCACGTTGCCGCGTAAGGTCAGGTGGCCTAATTCCAGCGCTCGTTCTTCGCTCCAACCGCGGGCGATGACGAAATCTTCGGCGAGGACTTTGGCCAGAACGCGGCGGTACATTGTGAATTTCGGCAGGCCGAATTCCAGCTTGTACATGTCGCTGTAATAGCCGATCTGCTTGGATTGCGGGACTGCTTGCAGCCGGCTGCGACAGTCGTTTTCAATGTAAGCCGGAATGTTCGAATACCACCAGTGCCCGTTCGTCACTACGTTCGGGAAGATCCAGGCATAGCTGACGAGTTCGTGGTTGCTGCTGTTCGCGAGGATCGAAATGGGGAACGTCACCTGCGGAAAGGTGT
>CAMAVF010000167.1 GCA_945861445.1 Planctomicrobium piriforme
GAAAATAGCTTCCGAACTTGGACATCCTGAGTCATCGCAATCGTCCGCCGTTCGGAAAATTGCCATTCTCGTCTCAAGACCAATCTGCTGCGTCCAAACCGGGAATTCTAATTGTCGCCAACGGGAAATCTAATTGTCGCCATACACCCTGGGTCGATCATCAGGAGATGATGCAGCTCAATATGGTCACGCTGGTGCAGCTCACCTATTTGATTCTGCCGCAGATGATCGCGCGACGTCGAGGTGGCATTCTGAATGTGGGATCGACGGCAGCCTTTCAACCGGGCCCCTATTCCACCGTGTACTTTGCGACCAAGGCGTTTGTCCTGTCGTTCTCGGAAGGGTTGTGGCAGGAGCTTAGGGAGCACAAGATCTCGGTGACGTGTCTGTGTCCCGGTCCCACCCGGACCGACTTCGGCGCGCGATCACGCATGGATCGCAACTGGAATTTCATCCACGGCAGCATGTCGACGGACGCCGTGTGCGATGTGGCCTATCGCGGTTTCCGTCGACGCCGGCGAATTGTGGTTCCGGGTCTCGTCAATTGGCTGCTCGCGTTTAGTGTCCGGTTTTCACCACGCATTGCCATCCTGCATCTGATGCAAACATGGCAACGCCCCCCAAAGGCATCGCCGTGAGCGATTCTGGCATCAAGGGAGGGTGAGGCTCCTGCCGAACCGCGTGGTGTGGCGAGATTCGAATGACGCTTGCGGTTCGGCGGGGTACCCTCTGGGCCCCTCGCCCTCCCATCGACTCGAAACACCTTTCAATACCTGTTTCCTGATAAACAGTTCCCGGAAAGCCGCGTTTTCATGACAACAACACCTCAAGGCCCGCTCCCCTATTCGGATCAGATCGAAGTCATCCCCGCGGATGAGGACGAGGATATTCGTAAAGTGATCCAGGCGGTCACCACGATTCTGCAGCGAACTCATCAGAAAAGCGGCCGCTATCAACCCGACGTCCACGTCAAGACGGTGGGCTGTGCCGTCGGTGAATTCCGCGTCCTGCCGAACCTGCCGGCCGAGTTGGCCCAGGGGCTCTTTCGCGCCGACCGCACGTATCCCGCTGTCCTGCGGTTCTCGAACTCAGCCAGCCAGGATCAAGCCGACTGGCTACCCGATGGACGCGGCCTGTCGATTAAACTGATGAATGTCGAAGGTGACCGGTTGGAGGGCGACGCAGCACCCGGCCGAACTCAAGACTTCATAATGATCAATCACCCGGTGTTCTTCGCGCGGAATGCGAAGGACATGCTGCGTCTCGAGCAGGTTCTGGTCGAGGCCGATTACAACCCGCTCGCCGCCGTGCAGGGCGTGCTGACCGGAGGCAACTGGAATCCGTTGCAGTGGCACTGGAACGAAGCGATCACGGCCCTCCGGATCGCCGGGCATCTGCCCGCCCATCCGGCCAGCCAGACCTACTTCAGCATGGCTCCCATCCGCTACGGGCACTACGTGGCCAAATACCGCGTGCAGCCAGCGGGAGATGCTCCCCACTCGTGGCTGGATCTCGTCCGCAAGTTGGGCGGCGAAGCGAATGGACTGCACCTGATGCTGGAAGAGACGTTACGGTCGCAACAGATCCTGTTCGAGTTCCAGGTGCAACTGCGAACCTGCGCGGAAACGATGCCCATCGAAGATGCCACGGTGGAATGGCCGGAGGGCGAGTCGCCGTTTAGAACGGTCGGCCTGTTGCTGATTCCCCGCCAGGAAATCTCGGCCCTGCAACGGACGAACGCCTGCCAGAACCTCTCATTCAACGTCTGGCACGCACTCGCCGATCATCGCCCCCTGGGGGGCATCAACCGCCTGCGCCGAGAAGTCTACAACGTGTCTTCCATCTGGCGCCACCGCGCCGCGGGTGTCGAATGCCGCGAGCCAGAGAGCATCAATGATCTGCTAGAGTTGCGATAACCCGCCTGTGCTGTCACCGATCTGGGTTAAATCCACCTCCATCCGATTCAGCATCGACACCCACAGATTGTTGAGCGGGGTTTCATTCGCGAAACGAACGTGTCGACCGGTCTTCAAGGTTCCGCAACCGCCACCTGCCAGCAGGATCGGCAAGTTGTCGTGGTTGTGAGCGTTGCCGTCCGAATTCCCACTGCCGTAGGCAATCATCGCGTGATCGAGCAACGAGCCGTCTCCTTCCGGAGTCGACTTCAGCTTCTGCAACAGATAGGCCAGTTGCTGAGTGTGGAACAGATTGATCTTCCGGATCTTGGCCTTCTTCGCATCATCTCCGCCGTGGTGCGACAAATCGTGATGCCCTTCGGGAACTTCAATAAACGGATAGGGCTTGTTGCTCCCCTCATTGGCCAGCACGAAACTGACAACGCGAGTCACGTCCGCCTGGAAGGCCAGCACCACGATGTCGCACATCAAGCGAATGTGTTCATCATAAGCCGCAGGGATGCCCGCCGGAGCCGCGTAGTCCGGAGCCTTGATCGGCGGCAGCTTCTCCGCCCGTTCGATCCGCAGTTCGATGTCCCGAATAGCCGAGAAGTACTCGTCCAGCTTGCGGACATCGTTCCGTCCGAGACGGCCTGTCAAATCCTTCGAGTCCTGGCTGACGAAATCGAGAATGCTCTTGCGACGCGCATCGCGTTTGGCTCGATTGGCATCGGGCGTTGAGGCGAACAGACGCTCGAAGACAAGCTTCGGATTGACTTCCTTGGGCAACGGCTGAGTGGCCGACCGCCAGGACATTGTCGACGAATACACACAGCTATAGCCCGAGTCACAATTGCCGGCCATCGCGCCGTGTTCGCAGCCGATTTCCAGAGATGCCAGCCGGGTCTTTTCACCGATCCGCGACGCCGCGATTTGATCGACGGAAACGCCCACGCGGATATCCGTCCCGTCCGTCTTGCGGGCCTGAGCCCCCGTCAGGAACGAAGCCAGCGCACGAGCATGGTCGCCGCCGCCATCGCCATGTGCGCGAGCCTTGTCCGCCGTCAGGCCGCTCAACACCATGAGCTTGTCTTTAACGGATGCCAGCGGCTGCAAGATTGCCGGCAAGTCGAAGTCGGTCCCTTCGGCCTTGGGGGTCCAGTCATCCATGTTTTTGCCGTTGGGCACATAGATGAACGCCATGCGGTTCGGGGCAGTCTTCCCCGCCGGAGTCTCTGCCGACCAGGCGGTGACAGGCCCCATCGCCTCGAGCCACGGCAACGACACGGCGACACCCATGCTCCGCAAGACCGTGCGACGAGAAAGTTTATTAGAAGGAATCATCGGTCAGGCTCCGTGTTTGGTTATGTACCTACTCGACATCGCTACTTCCGCGCCGCAAGCGGAACGGTTCGCTTTGCACGATCTCGGTGATCAACACCGAAAACTTATCATTGCCGGCACTCAGGGACGTCACGATCTTATCGACCGTCGGACGGTCGTAGTATTCTAATCCGCGGCCCAACGCATAGATCAACATTTTTTCCGCCAGACAGCGAGCAAATAGTTCTTTCTTCCCGCGAATGAGCGTCTTCAATTCCTCGGGACCCTTAACTTTGGTCCCATCGGCAAACTCGCCGGACGGATCGATGTCGAACGTCCCATCTTTCACGCGAAACTCGCCGATCCCGTTGAAGTTCTCCAACGCAAAGCCGATCGGGTCCATCTTGGCGTGGCAGTTCGCACAGGCGGGATTCTTACGGTGAATCTCCATCCGCTCCTTCAAAGTACCGCCGGCCGCAGCCTGCTTGTCTTCGGGAAGCTCCGGGACGTTCGGCGGAGGGGGCGGGGGCGGAGCACCCAGGATCTGCTCAAGGACCCAGCGGCCTCGTTTGACCGGTGACGTCCGCGTGGGGTTCGATGTCACGGTCAGCACGCTGGCCTGTGTTAACAAGCCTCCGCGAGCTTTCCCCTGCAACGACACGCGCTTGAACTCTTCACCCCGGATCGGCTGCCCGCCCGGTTTTTCCACCTTCTGACCGATCAGATTGCCATTGGTGTCATCAATGCCGTACAAGCGTGCGAGCGGCTCGTTCAAGAACGTGAAGTCGGCATCCACCAGGTCGAGCACACTGCGATCCTCACGCATGATGGCATCGAAGAAGAGCCGGCTCTCCTGCAACATCGCGGTCCGCAAGACATCGGTGAACTGCGGAAACAGCGTGGTGTCCGGTGACGTCGACTTCAAGCGCTTGATCTGCAGCCACTGCAACGCAAAGTTTTCCACCAGCGACGACGACTTGGGGTCAGCCAGCATCCGTTTGACCTGCGCCGCCAGATTCGCCGTCAGTTGTTTCTTCTCGGCCAGATCGAGCAACTCGTCGTCGGGCATCGTGCTCCACAAGAAGTAGGCAAGCCGCGAGGCCAACTGAAATTCGTCTAACGGCTGAGTCTCCGGACTCTGCGGGCGATCGTCCAGTTCGACTCGAAACAGAAACTTCGGCGAACACAACACAGCCTGAATGGCCTGTTGAATTCCTGACTCCCACTTCTCTCCTGCCGCGACCGCGTTCTCAACCAATTTGACATGCCGCGCGAGCTCCTCGGCAGTCGGCGGACGGCGATAGGCCCGTCGCAGGAACCGCGTCAGAACTTCGACCGTCTGTTCCGGCTGCGGCTTCCCGGCAGTTGTCGCCAGAATCTTGACGTGCGACAAGGGCCGCGTTTCCAGCGGACCTACGCTCCAGATATGTTCAATAAACAACTGGGCGGGCTCTTCGCCTGCGGGCGGTTTTATCAAACCCAGGCCGACCCGTTGAATCACGCCAAGATGGTTGTACGGAAATTCAATCTGCTGACTATCCTTGGCTTCACGCGCCGTGATGTCGAAAATCTTCACGATCTTGATCGGCTTGAGCGCTTTGACGTTGGCCCCCATCAATTGATCCACTTCGGCATCCGGCGAGGGATCGGTCACGCCGGCCCCCGACAGAAACAGCGCGACCTTCACGGGCGACGGACTCTTGGTCTCGGCATACAGATTGGCCCGCACGATCAAGTCGGCGTCGCCCGAAAACTTCAGATAGTCGCCGCCTGCCGTATAGGGACCGGAATTGAATGGTTCCGGAGCGGTCGGGTTGAGGGGCCGGAAGCGTCCCTGCGGGGTCGTGGCCGTGTTCGGTTGCAAGTACTTACCCGCCAGATAGCGCCGCGCCGGTGCGGGGGGATTCACCATGATCACGCGGTTGGTGATCGTCTCGGCGGCATCCAGATAGCGTTCCATCAGCAGCGGCGACAAACTGAGCACATCGCCGATGTTATCGAACCCGTGCCCGACATCGTCGGCGGGAAAATCTTCGGTCGGATTGAAGTCGACCCACAACAGATCGCGGACGGTATTGGTGTATTCCTGACGATTCAGCCGCCGCATGGTGACGCGCCCGGGATCGGGCTTCGCGTGTCGATCAGCATGATCAAACACCGCCTTCACATGGTCGGTGAATTGCTCGGCCTCAGCCACCGTCGGCCGCGGCTTGGCCTTGGGGGGCATGTCTCCCGTGGCGATCATCCGCAGGACGTTGTCCCACACTTTACGCTGCTTCACGATCGACAACGAATCGGGAAACACATCCAGTGCGAGTTCGGCCTTGGGCTGTTTCCCGCTGTGACATTCAACGCAATGCTTCTTGAGAAAGGGAATTCCCCCCTTGGCAAAATCGGGAGCGTCTTCCGCGATCGAAGGACTCGCACCGGCCACGACGACAAGAATTGCGAGCAAAATCGCAGCACACTGAGGCATACGCGGGACTCCAGCAGGCGGGCAACTACATCCAGGCGGGACGACCATCAATCGTCGGCAGCAACCGGAAGTCTGCGGCGAGCGCGCCTGCAGTTCTCAGCTACGGAAGCCAACGAGGAACATTCAGGATAACCGCTCGGAACACCACAAACAATCTCTGATGCATCCAAGGTAGAGTCCGCAAGCGCCGTTCGTTAGAATTCGTCGAGCGGAATTGAACAAGTCAAATCTTTTGTCCGACCCCTTCGCGAGTTCATCATGACACATGACGTTGCACGCTATTTCCTGCCCCTGGCGATCGGTATGGTCTTCTTCGGAGCAACCCAGGTGGCGGCGGCCGGCGAAGTGCTGGTGTTTATCTCGGCCTTCGCCAAAGGTGATGACGGTGCCATTCATGCATACAAGCTGGACACCGAGACGGGTGCGTTGAAGCTGTCCCAACGAACCACCGACGCCGAGCAGCCGTTCTACATGGCACTGTCTCCGGATCGCAAATTCTTGTATTCGATTCACGCAGCCGGTGAATTTGGTGGCAAAGAGAACGAGCAAATCGCGGCCTACCAAATTGCTGACGACACTGGCAAATTGAAACTGTTGAACCGGCAATCGGCGATGGGTACGGCCGCCTGCTATCTGGAAGTGGATGCCACCGGCAAGACAATCATGGTCTCCAACTATTCGTCGGGCAGCGTGGCCGCCCTGCCCTTGAAGGCCGATGGCTCGCTGGGTGAAGCCGCGACGTTCATTCAGCACAAACCCGAAGCCGGCGCTGACAAGAAAGTCGTGTCGCACGCGCACTGTATCATCGTCAGTCCCGACAACCGCTTCGCGATTACCGCTGATTTGGGCTTGGACCAGGTCATCACCTATCAACTTGATCCCGCCAAAGCCAAACTGACTCCGGCCACACCGCCGTTCGTCAAGACGCCTCTCGGCAATGGACCGCGGCATCTGACTTTTCATCCCAACGGTAAGCACCTCTACGCCATCAACGAACTGAAGAACTCCGTCACGCTGTTTAATTACGAAGCGAAAACGGGGTCTCTCACCGAGCAGCAGACGCTGTCGACGCTTCCCAAAGACTTCACCGGCCAAAGCTATTGTGCCGATGTGAAGATCACGCCGAACGGAAAATTCCTATACGGCACCAATCGCGGCCACGACAGCATCGCGGCCTATCGCCTGGCCGACGATGGCAAGCTGACTCTATTAAGCATTGACCCCAGTCTCGGCAAAGGTCCGCAGAATCTGGTGATCACACCGGGGGGCGAATTGCTGCTGTGTGCCAACATGCCCGGAAACAACGTGGTCGTCTTCAAGATCGATCAGCAGACGGGAGCCATCAAACCGGTCGGCGAGCCAATTTCCATCCCCAGCCCGTCGTGCATGCGGATTCGTTAAGCGAAAGTAGCCGTCACGTTCCACGTGAAGTCAGCCGAGCGCAGGGCGGATTGGGAATTCATCCGACGATAAACGCGTAGAGTGCGCGGACTCTTTGATGACAAGAGCGGTATCGCTTTGCGCCTCTTCGTAGGCGAGCGTCCGGCGTAAGCCGGATGGTTTTTAGCGACTTTCTACCGATATTAATCGCACATCCAGATGTGAAGCATGACATCACGGCCGCTCAAGAAGGTCGCAATCCCTTAATTGATGTGAGTCGCCAACAACCATCCGGCTCACGCCGGACGCTCGCCTGGGAACGCTCATCACTCCGTGATGACGCATCTGCACTGTAAAGGCATGCCACTACGACGGAAGTCTTGAAGATCGTTCAAATCTGACCGTGCGCTCGGCTGACTTCACGCAGGAGCGTGAAGGCTACCTATTGTCGGACTGACCGCTTCTGCCGAGCATTCCGCAAATATCGATCTTGCGGGCGCGGGGACCTCATGCAGTCCGTTCCCTCATTGTCCAGCGTATTCTGCGCGGTTTGACTTGCAATTCAGCACGCTATCGCCCACTGACGGCGGAATCGTTCAGTAAGGTTGCTGCGGATCGTCGGCCAGCCGCACTTTCCGCACAAGCGGTGCGTTCCACCTCATCGCGCAACCGACGTTTGTCGTCAAAACTTGCCTTTCACGACTTCAAGGCAAACGAGTTGACCTTTTCCGATACGGCCGAATTTGACGCGTTGTTGATTTTGAGACATCTTTCAAGCAGCGCCAACCAAGGTGCGCCCAAACCATCGCTTGAGATCGAGGCTGCGTAATGCTGGTGAATGAAAGTTCGACGTATTCCCCGTCCGCACTGCTGGACGACTGGGTCTTGTCCGGCCGGCCCGCGGGTGGCGACGAGACCCGGACCTTCATCTTGGATCCGCTTCCGTTCCAAGTCGGCCGCAAACCTGGCTTGTCACTGATGCTGCCCGGAAACACCGTCTCGGGATTGCATGCGGAGTTCTTCCAGCGGGGTTCGGCGCTCTGTCTCCGTGATCTCGGCAGCACTAACGGCACCTTCGTGAATGGCGACCGCCTCGGCGACGTCACCGAACTCCACGACAACGACATGATTCAGTTTGCAGATCTCCCCTTCCGGCTGACGCGCAGTCCGGGTGCCAATCTGTCCCACACGCGCCGGAAAGACGCCTGTGACCAGGCCCTGGCCATTGTTCAGTTCGATCAGTTGTTAACGGGCAACTCGATCATCCCCCACTATCAACCGATCGTCGATCTGGCCAGCGGCCAGGTGATCGCCTACGAAGTTCTGGCTCGCAGCCGGTTGATCGGTCTGGAGACACCGAACTTCATGTTCTCTGCCGCGGCTCAATTGGGACTAAGTACGAAACTCAGCGAGCAATTGCGGCGTACTGGCGTCGAACACAGCCATCAGCTTGGGGATCTCCCGCATCTCTTTTTGAATACCCATCCCTGTGAACTCGATACAGGGACGTTACTCCTCTCGTGCGAAGAGCTGCGCCGCATGGCTCCGCGACAGCCCATCACGATCGAAATGCATGAAGCCTCGATGACCAACCTGGACGATATGATCTCGCTCCGCAAGGGCTTGGAACAGTTCGATATCACCCTGGCATTCGACGATTTTGGAGCGGGCCAGGGCCGCATCGCCGAGTTGGCCGCCGTCCATCCGAACTACGTCAAATTCGATCGCTGCATGATCCACGACCTGCACAATGCCGATGCCGCACGGCGCCGTGTCGTGGCCATGCTGGTGCAGATGATTCTGGAAGTCGGCATCATTCCGCTCGCCGAATGTGTCGAAAATGCCGCCGAAGCCCAGGCGTGTATTGAAGCTGGCTTCGTGTTGTCCCAGGGTTATCTGCACGGCAAACCGCAGCCGGCATCCCATTACCTCGAACTGGCCCGATTCGAACGAGCCCGCGCAGAACTCAAGCGGACTCAGGCCATGAACGTGATCGAGTCTGTCGACCCGGTTTCCAATTCTTGCAGTAGTTGCCCGAGCGACGTCCCCTGACCCCCAGTCTCTCGCGCAATCGGAAATTAATTCATGCTCGCCACCTCAGAAACTGGTTCGATCGATCCGCATCTGCTGCGCGAACTCCTGACCGAGGATTCCTTCTGTCCGGTCGAGCCCGCGTCGCTGGAGCAGTCTGGACTGAACGAGACGCTCGTTGAGTCGCTCCTCTGCAAACAACTTGCCGTGTGCGGCAGTGTGACTGGTCGAATTCTGGCCCGAGAAATCTGCCTGCCATTTGGGATCGTCAGCCGGATTCTCGACACCCTGCGGACCCGCAAGGTCGTCGAACACAAGACCACCGCACGCTTGAACGACTTCATCTATGGACTCACCGAACTGGGGATTGCCAAGGCCCAAAAGCTGCTGCGTGAATGTGCCTACGTGGGGCCGGCACCGATTCCACTCTCTGAATACGTCCTGTCGGTCGACGCCCAATCGATCGCCCACGAGAAGCCCGACCGCGCACGGCTGACGAAGGCGTGTGCTGGAATTTCCGTCGATCCACAGCTGTTTGAAAGCCTCGGACCGGCGATCACTTCCAGTGGCGGCCTGTTCTTATACGGGGCTCCCGGCAACGGCAAGTCCACCCTGGCCCGGCAACTGACGATGTGCTTCGGACAGTGCATCTGGATCCCGCACGCGGTTATTGCAGGCGACCAGATTATTAAGTTTTACGATACGCAGTTCCACCGCAAAGTAGAACAAACAGGTGACGAGCCCTTCCTGACATCCAGCATCGACCGCCGCTGGATCCAGATCATCCGCCCCACCGTGATCGTCGGTGGTGAATTGACCCTCGACAATCTGGAACTGCGACATCACCGCGAATCCAACGTCTGCGAGGCACCGCTGCAGATGAAAAGCAACTGCGGCTGCCTGCTGGTCGACGACTTCGGCCGCCAGCGGATCGCTCCCGCCGACTTGCTCAATCGCTGGATCGTCCCCCTCGAATCGCGTCACGATTATCTGACGCTGCCCACCGGCAAGAAGATCCAGGTTCCGTTCGAGCAGATCGTCATTTTCTCGACCAACCTCGAGCCCGAAGACCTGGTCGACGAAGCCTTCCTGCGACGCATCCCTTACAAGATCCACGCCAAGGATCCCACGGACGAAGAGTTCCACCACCTGTTCCGCATGTATTGCGAGCGATTCGGTTGCGAATATCGCAAAGACGTCGTGAATTATTTACTGGACGAACATTATCGGCCCTGCAAGCGGGCGAAACGCCGCTGCCATCCCCGCGATCTATTGACTCAGATCAGCAACTACTGCCGGTACAACAACCGGCCGGTGGAATTGCTGCCGGAGTATTGCGATATCGTGGTCCACAGCTACTTCGCCATGGTTCTGAAAACCCAACACAATTGACTGGACCTGGACGCCGACTATGGTTGCTGGAGCATCGGGAAAGAATGCATTTGATCGCCGCGAGCCGATCGCGGGATATAAGACCACGGAACTCCTCGGTCGCGGGGGTTACGGTGAGGTCTGGAAGACGATCGCGCCGGGAGGCATCTCCAAGGCGATCAAGATTATCTACGGTGACGCCGACCCCCTGCAGGCCGAAACCGAACTACGCGCCCTGGCACGCATCAAGGATGTGCGGCATCCGCTGCTGTTGTCGATTGAACGCATCGAGATGTGCGAAGGCAATCTCGTCATTGTCACGGAACTCGCCGACGGCAGTCTCAAGGATCGCTTCGCACAATTGCGGCAGGCGCAGTCGGTCGGCATCCCGCAAGTCGAATTGTTGCGCTACGTCAGCGATACGGCCGAGGCACTCGATTATCTGTATGAAAGTTATTCGCTGCAGCATCTGGATGTGAAGCCGGAAAACATCTTGATTCTCAGCGGTCGCGCCAAGCTGGGCGACTTCGGCCTGGTTAAGAACTTATATGAGCGTTCCGCGTCGCTGGTCGGCGGCCTGACACCGACTTATGCGCCACCGGAACTCTTCGAAGGCAAACCAAATCGGCATAGCGACCAATATGGTCTGGCACTCGTTTATACCCACATGCTGACCGGCGTGCTGCCCTTTCCCGCTGGCAGCACGGCTCAAATTGCGGCGGCCCACCTGCACGGAGTTCCCGATCTGTCGGCCCTGCCCCGTGCGCAACGACCGGTGATTGCCCGGGCCCTGTCGAAGGACCCCGCACTCCGCTTCGCCAGTTGCACCGATTTGATCGTGGCGTTGAAGGACGCCCTCCGTGCCGACGAACCAGGTCCTGCGCGTCCTGCGACAGCGAGCACACCCGCGTCTCCTGCCGCCCCCGTCAATCAGCAGACTGCTCATCGCTCGAGCACTTCCGTGGTCCCTGCAGCGCGGCCATCCACTTCATCCGCTCCCACGCCCAGTACCAAAAACACGCCACTCAAAAGTACATCGGCCGAACGGCAGCAAACCAATCGGTCGCACACAGGACCCGGCTCCGAGCCGACCATACTGATCGGCGTGGGTGGACTGGGAGTCGAAGTCCTGACCCGGCTGGTCGATCGCCTGAATGATCGATTTGGCCCCGCAGACCAGTGGCCGCCCGTGGAAATGATCGTCCTGGACAGCAACACGCGAACCTTGTCGAGTCGCTTTCGCGAGCAGGACCTGGACCATGTCCATGTCGTTCCCATCCCCATTAAGCCAGCGGATGCGTATGGTTCTCAAACGGCCGAAATGCTGCGCTGGCTGGGGCGCCGCTGGTTCTACAATATTCCGCGGGATCTCACGACCAACGGTTATCGTCCGCTGGGCCGGCTCGCCCTGGTCTCGAATGGTGCCCGTGTCCGCACGGCACTTGCCAACGTGATCGAAAAGGATGCCGGCCAAGGTGCCGACACCGGCCGAACACCGCGAATCACCCTGATCGGCGGCATCGGGGGAGGTACGGGCAGTGGAGCGATTCCCGACCTGGCCTATGCGATTCGCAGCGAACTGAAACGTCAGGGCCTGCCCCACGAGCGACTGCAGGGTGTCCTGTTGCATGCGACGCCGCGCAGTCACGCCGAACGCGATAAGTCGCGGGCGAACGCCCATGCGTTGTTACGCGAGTTGCATCACTTTAGCGCTCCCGGCAGTCACTATCCAGGCGAGCCACTCCTCGGAGCCGTGCAATTCCACGGCGATAATGCGGCGTTCGGCGAGACGCTGTTGTTCCAATTGGGCGAAGGACTCGGACAAGCGGAATGGGAACTGGCCGCCGAGCAAACAGCAGAATTCTTGTACGCGTCGAACTTCACCGCGGCCGAAGATCTGTTGCACCGCCCCGCATCCTCCGTTTCAGAAGCGTCGCAGGCAGGCCCCCTGCAGGCACATCGCGCCCAGGTCACCGCGCTGGGTGCCGGCGGCAGCACGACGATCTCCGAAGCCACCCGTATCGCCAGCGATGATGTCATCGGCTTCTGGCGCGAAGGACGACGGCCTCCCGTCCCCCATACGACCTCAGTCAATGTCAAGACGCTCAAGCTCTCGGCACTCACGACGTCCACTAACGGTGCCGTTACGGCCACGGCCGAAGCCGCCGTGCGACAACAGTTTGCCCAGTGCCAGTTGAATGTCGAACACATTCGACTCAACGCAGCCGAAGTGATCCGGCTGGAAAGCGGAGTCGATACCGACCAGTTTGTCATGAATCTGGTCGATCAGGCACTGGGAGTCACGAAGGAGGACGAAGTGGGCGCTGTGCGAGCCGGTGTCGTGCTCGATCTGCTCGATCGTTGCCTGCAAAGCGATTTCCACGAAGGACTCGACAATCTCGGCGACGACCAGCTCTTCATGCAGGTCGTCGGACGACTGACCGCTCGCACGCGTCCGCGGATTAATAATTTGTTCGCGTGGGTCCAGGGAATCGTGGATTCTCCTGAGGAACGCCTGGATGGCGCGCGACGCAGTGCCCTGGCCATGCAGCGGGAATTGCAAAGTCTCTATGAAGAGGCCATCAAGCTGGCCGTGGGCCAGATGGATCTCGCCCAGGAAACGGGCGATCTCGCACGCAGCGAAGCCTTCCATCGGCCTGAACGCCGCGGAATCGTCTCGTGGGTCCGTCGCCAGACACCGGATGACAAATTGCGTGAAGTCCTGCGCTCCTACGCCACTCTGCGTCTGAATGAGTTCCTGTTGCGCGTCACCGCCAAGATCGTACGCATTGTCGATGCCGAAGTAACGACCACCATCGAACAACTCGACCGTTTGTCGCGCGATCTGGCTCGCTTGTCGAACCTGGCCCCAGCGGCAGATCCCGCTGATGCGGGTGCCGATGCCGACCTGACACGCAGCGCCACCATCGTACTCGCCTATCGCAATATGCTACGCGAACAACTCGAACTGCGGCGTTTTGAGATCGCACAGAACATTGATACCGTAACCGAGCGCCAATTAACGTCGCAGGGGCGCGAGCTACGCAAACTCCTGGATCCCGTCGTCGACTTGCACCAGATTCTGTGGCAACCGTTGCTGCAAGCGTCGCGGCATGGCGTTCTGGAATGTGTTCAGGACATCAACCGCAAACTGCTCGCCGTCTGTCGGACCGGTTCTGAATCGGACTCGATGAACAAAGTCCTGGAGCTGTTGCGCGCCCGACTCGCCTCTTCCGACGATGAGAACACGCTGATCACAGCGCAATGCCTCGTGATTCCAGCAGGCACCGAAGCGTGCGGGCTGAACGGCCTGTCGCCACAAACCACGATCGTGGAAGGTCCGCTGACCGACGTCACCCTCTGCACCATCGAGAACGCCGTTCCGCTCGCGCAACTCGCTACCGAATTAACGGGCGGAGTCGCCATGTACAAGGAACTCGGCAGCCGGTTGCAGACACGCGTCGACATCGAATGGCGCGATCTCGATGAGTCCGTCCCCATGACGTGGAGCCAACCTGCGGAAGAGCTGGGAGCCGATGGCATCATTCCGACGGTGCAGATTCGCGTGTAGTACGAACAACATGCACAGGCGCTTTAGCTTGACGAAATCCTACGACACGTAAAATGCGGAATTCTATCTCCCCTCGCCCTGGTACTCCGGGGAGAGCGGCTGTGTTCATAGTCAAGTGAATTTCTAAGAGATTAGGCGTTGGCGAATCGAGATTTCCAATCAGTATTGTTTTTGACCATGGTATTCAGGATGACAATCAGTTTGCGCATACAGGCG
>CAMAVF010000168.1 GCA_945861445.1 Planctomicrobium piriforme
GACGAGGCGAGGCAACAAGCGGGCGATCACCATCCCGGCAAGCAACATCGCCGCCGGCCAGACACGCAGTGGTCGAAAGCCAACTTTGATGGCTGGCATTGGAGCTTCCACTGCCGTCGAACTTGATTTCGGATGATCGTCGCTCATCATTGTTTTCAACGATTTTGATTCAAAAATTCCAACTGCCACGCCCTGGATATCTGGTCGCGGCACCCTCATTATCCACAATTCGTCCAGTCCCGCAATCACAGTCCGGTGTCCTCAGGTCCGTGGGTTCTCCACCCTGCCTCACGGCAACGCAGTTTCCTTCGTTTCCGGGCTGATAACGTTCGCCCGGAATGGACTTCCGCCCTCCTGAACAATCGCCTTCACAGGCGCACTAGCCGTCGCGCTCCGCCGAGACGAGCATTTTGCTCGCACGTCATGGTGCCACTGCCATATGCCAATCACACACTTCGTTGATGAATGTCGCTCGAGAGGCCAGCGTGGTTTCTTCAGCCACGGGCCTTCCTGAACGCCTCGTCTCGGCGGAGCGTGACGGCTACATTCGATGAGTGGGGAGACCTGAGACGTTCGAGTCCTGAACATACAGGTTGCCGTCAAGTTCGTAATGCAGCAGGCGACCGTGATGGCCGTGGGATGAATCTTCTCAGGATGACGGTGATTGTCACCCGATTCAGCCAAGGTCGTTTTTTAAGGTATGGCCGTCTGTCGCGAGCCCAACGCAGGATAAGGCAGCGTGGGGCTTCGAGCCTCTGATACGTTATTCAGCTCACGACGTAACACCGTCCAGGGTTGGCGATCACGACGCACAACACTAACAGAGATAGCGCCCTCGTCAGCTTCGCTCCTGATTTCCGATTCTTAAAAAAAGAGGCTCCAAGGCAGACACATTGCCGGTGCATGCTGAGCCCCTGATACACTCTTTGTCACAAACCCACATGGTGGCTTTGCCCTCGCTTGCGCTGATCAGGCAGATCGCTGGAATAACCTTGGCGGTCGGCATGAATCCGGCAACTGTGATCTGTCCACGTCGCATTGAGGGGAATGCTGCCAGTGTCGCCATTTTTTGGCTGTGATTCTGAGGTGCCTGCCGTATGTCTCATTCCTTCACGGTTGAAGAACGAAGCCCCGAGAGACCTCGCAAACCACGACTTCAGCTTTCGAGGCAACGCAAGTTTTTGTTTGCGGTGTTTTCAACCGCGCTGCTGTTCGTCTCGCTCGAAATGATCTTGGCAGTCCTGGGCGTTCAGCCTATCAGCCATCGACGAGATGCCTATGTCGGATTTGCCGGCAGTGTGCCGCTCTTCATCAGGAGCGGAGATCGGTACTCGACTAATCCTCTCAAGCTCAGCTATTTCAATCCGCAGTCGTTTCTCGCAAAGAAATCTCCGGGAATGCGTCGTGTATTTTGTCTGGGTGGATCCACGACTTTTGGCCATCCCTACGAAGACCCGACGTCATTTTGCGGATGGCTGCGAGAGATGCTGCACGAGGTCGAGCCCGATGGGTCCTGGGAAGTCATTAATTGTGGTGGCGTCTCGTACGCGAGTTATCGCGTGGCGCTGCTGATGAACGAGTTGACCGCATATGAGCCGGATCTTTTTATCGTCTACACGGGGCACAATGAGTTTCTGGAAGAACGGTCTTATGGTAATCTGCGTCGGTCGGGTTTGGTGGATCTGGCAGGCCGCGCCGTGTCAAGACTGCGGATTTCGGGCGTGATTGACGACATACTGGGAGGCGTTCCGTCACCTGACAAGACCACAAGCCGGCTTGCTGCTGAAGTAGATGTCATCCTCGACCACACAGATGGCCCGGAGACCTACCGCCGGGATCCTGAACTGCGTCGAGGTGTCGTCGCGCATTTTCGAGAGAGCCTGTCGAAGATCGTTCAACTGGCGCAAGGCTCGGGGGCAAAGGTGATCCTTATCAAACCGGAGTCCAACCTGAAGGATTTCAGTCCCTTCAAGAGCGAATCGACGAAGCTGTCGTTTGGTGAATCCCTCCGTTGGGAGAAACTGATCCGTGATGCTCGCGAGGCAAGGAAAGCCGGCCGGTTACAGGCAGCCGTGGAACTGCTGCTGCAGGCCAGCAGTCTTGATCCTCATCATGCCGACGGGCTTTTCCAAACGGCATCCGCACTTTTCGAAGCGGGACGAATTGAAGAAGCCGAACAGTACTATCTGAACGCCCGCGATGAAGATATTTGTACCCTGAGAGCTCCACGCCAGGTCACAGACAGCGTTCCGATCATTGCCGAATCCATGAATGTACCAATGGTGAACTTTCAGCAGATCATTGCACAACGGTGTCTGCAAATTCACGGGTACATGCTGCCCGGTGATGAGTGTTTTCTCGATCATGTCCATCCGACGGTTGATTCCAATGGTGACCTCGCAGTTGCGCTGTTGAAGACAATGCAGGAAATGGGGCTGGCGGCGGCGCGACATTCGCCCGAGCAGATTCGAGAACGTGTTCGGGGGCGAGTGACCAGCTCGCTCAGCAAAAAGGAACAAGCACTGGCGTTGACTCGAGTAGCCCAGGTTCTGGCGTGGGCCGGAAAAGATCAGGAGGGACTCCGCAGCGCGAAACAGGCAGTGGATGTTTTCCCGGAAAGTTCGGCTGTGGTCAGTCAGTATGGCCGAATGCTCGAAAACAACGGACAAACCGAAGCCGCATTCATCCAGTATCAGGCGGCAGTCCGGCTGGATCCGTCTGACTCATTAGCAGTCTCTCGCCTGGCAGCCGCCCTCTTCAAGCAGAATTCGTACAATGAAGCCAAAGAGCACTGGGAAAAAGCGATCGACACCACGCCGGAAAGCGCACCACTTTCGTTTCGTGTTGAACTGCACGTCCGAGTCGGAGACTGCCATGCGCTGCTTGGTGATCGGGAAGCGGCGAGAAGAGAATATCGTATCGCCAACAACCTGGATCCCGCATCTCCACTGGCTCTGGAACGACTGAGCCGTTAACCTCAATGACGCAGCACCATCCGCCACTACGGGTTTGCTGCGGGCGGTTGAGTGCATTCTATGAGCCGGTGGTATATCTGCGTTTGCTTCACACTGGCCTCGGATTGTCCAGACATGCGATAAGCATCGATCAACCATCCGTGAACCTGAACCAGAGACGGATCAAGTTCAAGGGATTTTTCCGCGGATCGGATGCCTTCCGGATATCGTCCCAGCATCCCCATCACATGCGCATGACGACCATACATGCCGGCATGCCACGGATTGATCTTCAGAAACCGCTCAAGATACCCGGCCGCTTCTTTATGGTCTCCATTGTCATGCGTGAGTTGCGCGAGCCGGTACAGCAACGCCTCATTTTGCGGGTCATGCTGAAGTCCCTGCCTCCAGACCGCAGCCGCTTCAAATGATCGACCCTGCTGAGTCAGTGCGGTTCCGAGCCATTCCAGCAGCATAGAATCGCTGGCAAAACTGCTGCGTGCCTGGCGGAGCAGTTGTTCGGCCTTGAGGGATGAACCGCCGAAGTCCCCTCGTTCAGCCAGTCGTGCCAGAGTGATTCCGAGCGACCGCTTTCGTTCGGCGTCAGACAGCGGAACAAGGCCGTCCTGAAAGACCGTCAGGCCGCTACCGACGGTTGAATCGCTCTTTTGCCGCAGCCGCCGCGGTCGCCGCAGGATTCGATGGTTTGTATGGACTGCGTGGGGGACGTCGCTGGCTGCGATTGCCGACATGTGGCACGCGATGCACGAATCGTCACTGAATGACCGATCCGCAGCCGGAGCCGCACAGGACTCCGTGTTGTGGCAGGTCAGACATTTGGTACGGTAGACACCAGCCGACTGTGTCCCATGTTCTGCCGAGTGAGGATCATGACAAGTCGTGCAGCTCATCTGTCCGTCAGACCCAGTGAAGCATTGACTCGACTGCATTTGTTCCACATGACTGACGGCGCGCGTTGAACCATCTTTTTCGGACGACTGGTCCACAAAGATCGTCCAGATTTCGCCAATCAACTGGCCCGGTCGAAAGTCAAAGTCGGTATGGCCAGATCGCAGCACACGTTCCACTCCCTGCAGGTGGCACTGAGCACAGACCGAGTCGCGTCTGGCCGGATCCAGTTTCGTGGGATTCACAATCATATCAGCCACAGATGCGTTGCGATGGTGCTTCACATGCTGTTCACCGGCACCGTGACAGCGTTCGCAGCCTATGGAAAGTTCATGAAATGCCGGTTCCAACAACCGGTCTTTCGCCTGCGGGTCATCAGCAACCCGCCCGGCGTGACAACTGAGACAGGAATCCGTGACACGGCGTTCAAAACGCTGGTGGCCAGCCGGATTGTATCCCGGTGCCAAATCCCAGTGGTTTGTCCGCGAATACCAGTTGATCGGGGATGTGAAAAGCATCCCAGGGCGTTTGAGAAGATAGGCATGGCCTTGTTGCCCGGACCCAATCGCATAGCGGACTTCTTCCGCCTGATCGTAAATTGTTTCAAGCTTCTTATCGGTCATCATTTCGTGATGAAAGACGGCCATATCCCGGCGTTCCACCTGATAGCTTACATGTGGCAAAGGAGAGAATTCTGCGGCTGAGAAATCTTCGTCAGTCGCGCGGCTGGAAATCTCTGTCATCGAAAGAAACATGGGATGCGACTGCCACTTTGACCATTCGCCGGCGTGACATTCAGCGCACGCCTGACTTCCGACGAACTGAATTGATTTAAACTCAGAGAAACCGTCGGGGAAACTGTCGATGACTCCAGAGTTCGACTCTACCTGTTCGGATGGCGACTTCGTGTACAGCAGTGCGGCGGCAGACACGAGGATGACGGCAGAGATGATGGTCGTTACCCAGCGAAGGCGCGCCGAACACCGCAAAGTTTTTGGGGACATAGTCAATTTCGCAATATCGTGAATTCATATCATCCTGTCATTTGCGACGCTCGATTAGAACCGCGCTGCAGGATTCTACATGAACATCGCTAGTGTGCTCCTCCCTTCCCGGTTTGTTTGCCGATTTTGCAGGGTGATTCTGTGCTCGGTCGATTTTGGTGAGCCTTGCTCTCAAAATTCTGCTGTTCAACTACAATCTTCTCCCACAGGAATTGAATCGCAGGCAGCAGAGCACGTGGAACTCTCTGCTGGAATATCAGGCATCTCAACAAATGCAACATCGAGCATTACAACACGTCTCAAAATTCACCCTGACGACCGGAAGTTGCTGGTCATTCGTTGTCGCTCTGTTGCTGAGCTTAGTCTCTGTTGGCTGTGAGCCGTCAACGACAACCCCTGCTGCAGGCCACAGAGTTGATGGTCCAGCCAGTGAGCGCATAGTCGATGCTGTCGCCAACAGGTCTGGGGTCGATTTTCAGGACGTGGCAAGTGCCAGGGGCCTGTCCTATGTTTTTCCTCAACAACCTCGGCCAATGCGAACACTGGAATCGTTCGGCTGTGGTTGTGCCTCATTCGATTTCGACAATGACGGATGGCAGGATATCCTGCTGGTCACTGATCCGTGTCCGACGCTGTATCGCAATTCTGGTGATGGCAGCTTCGTGCTGATCCCTCAGGAACAATCATTCGCCGAGGTCAGTCTTGGAAATTGGACGGGGTGCGCCGTTGGTGACTACAACGGTGATGGTTGGCTGGACCTACTCTTGACGGGACATCATCAACTGTGCTTGTGCCGCAATGAACAAGGCAGGAAGTTTCTCGATGTGACAGTAGCGACTGGATTGAATCCGACCAATCATGCCCATTGGGGAGCCGGGGCAGGATTCATGGATCTGGACGGAGATCAGTGGCCTGAGCTGGTGATCTTGAACTACGTCAAATTTGATCCGGAGTCTCAGCAATACTGCAAGGATGGGACGGGTGCCGACTCCAGTTGTCCACCCACCGCCTACGAGCCGGAGTTTGGAGAAATCTGGCATAATATCCAAGGGAAGGCCTTTGAGATGACGCCTCCGGAAGATGGCATGGCAAACACGTCTGGGGTCGGACTAGTGTTGGCCTTCACGGACTTGGACAATGACGGTCGATGCGACTTTTATATCGGCAACGACGCAAAGAACGCAGACCTCCTGCATAATCTCGGGGGGCTAAAGTTTAAAAACGAAGCGATGTTCGCCGGAGTCGCCGTCAATAACAAGTTGGCCGCAATCGCCGCGATGGGAGCCGACTGGGGTGATTTTGACCGTGATGGGCGATTGGATCTCACAGTCACAGACTTCCAAGACAAAGGATCCGTTTTGTTTCGAAACGTCGGGGATCGCCTATTTTTAGACGTCAGGGAGTCGGTCGGCATCGAGCAGGCAACCTCCCATCATCTCGGATTTGGCGTCAACTGGTTCGACTTTGACAATGATGGCTGGCTGGATATCGGTTATGTGAACGGACATGTTTACGAAAATATTGCGACCTGGAAACCTGACGTCAGTTTTCGGCAGCCAATTTCGCTCCTGCAAAACTCATTCGGCAAAAGATTTTTTGACCTGATCCCTCACCTGAAACCTGAAGTCTCGCGTCCGATGGTGGGGCGAGGCTCCGCTTCAACAGATTTCGATAACGATGGCCGCATGGATTTTCTGGTGGTCGATTATGAAGGACCGGTCATGCTGTTGCAAAACAGAACGCCATCAAAAAACCACTGGCTAAAACTCGATCTACACGGTCACCCGCCAAACACATTTGCGTACGGTGCACGAGTCACGGCAACCTCAAACGGGCAAAACTGGACCGAGCAGGTGTCGCCATCCTCCAGTTACCTGTCTTCGAAAGATCCACGCGTCCATTTGGGGCTCGGTGAAAATGATCATGTGGACCTGATCACAATCAGCTGGCCATCGGGCAGAACTCAATTACTGGAACACGTTGCGGCAGATCGTATCCTCCGAATTGACGAATCTAACGAGCTACCGTGAGTCCCCTTCAAGGATGACCACTTCTTGGTTTTCCGAAAGCACGTCTGTTGTCTGTGTCCTGCCATTCGGCCATCGGATTTCCACCTTGACTGGCGCCGTCACCCCGCCGAACGTCAAGACAGGTTCGTGACTGGCGCAGTAGCTGGTTCCACCGCACAGTTGCTGCACGAGCCGACTGGCATCGGCAGATGTGACTGTCACGCGGACACCGATGCCATCTCGATTGTTCGTTTTGCCGATCAATCGAAGTCGTAGGAAGTTTCCATGCACGGCCTCGTTCCGCAGAATAATCGCTGGCTCATTCTGACGAACACAGGCGAGGTCGAGGTCTCCGTCGGAGTCATAGTCAGCAGCAGCGACGGCCCGGCCAACAAAACGTTGCTGGAAAATCTCACCGCTGTGGTTACCAGCGTCGATCCAGCGTCGACCGTCGAAGGAAAACAACTGAGGTTTCTGTTCGAAGTCTTCATTATGAGGTGACCAGTCATCAATGTGCCCGTTGGCAATGAACACGTCATCCTGACCATTGAAGTCAAAATCTGCCATGACAACTCCGAAGCCCAGCGAGTGTAATGTCGGGACGTGCAGACCCAGCAGCGATGTGACATCGTTGAATCCCGAAACTCCCAGATTCTGATACAGCGTATTGGATTCTCGGGTAAAATGAGTCAGGTAAAGGTCAGGCAATCCGTCGCGATTGAAGTCTGACACGGTCACGCCCATACTGGCCTGAGCCTCTCCATATCCGCTGACGGCACAGCCTTTTTGCTGAGCTGATTCTTTAAATGTGAAATCCTCCTGCTGCAGAAACAGGAAATTATCCGTCGTGTCGTTGCAGACATAGATGTCAGGACGATTGTCTTCATTGAAATCCGCTATCGCGACTCCCAGGGCCTTGTTGCCAGGCCCGTAAAGACCCAGCTGAGCGGCTGATGCCCGGAAACTTCCGTCCCCGAGATTCAGATAGAATTCATCGGGCCAGGCCTCGACCTGATGCGGATCGCAGATGCCCGGTTCGCCATTGTCGTGACGACAGATCACTGGATTGTCGGGATCAAACTGCAGATAGTTGCAGACATAAAGATCAAGGTCTCCATCCAGATCCAGATCAGCCCATGCAGCACTGGAACTCCAGCGAGGATCATCGACGCCGGCACTGGTAGAAATCTCCTGAAACGTGCCGTCTCCCTGATTGCGGAACAGGCTGTTGGCACCTAAGTTTGTGATATAAACTTCCGAAAATCCATCGTTGTCCATGTCGCCGATGGCCACTCCCTGACTGTACCCCGGTTCGTGAATCCCGGCGGCTGTGGTAACGTTGCTGAATTTACGAGCAGCATGGTTCCGAAATAACTGATCTGACGGGTTGGAATGTCGATCGGCTTTCTTAGGACTTCCTCCCTGATTGAAATACAGGTCGATCGCACCGTCCCGATCATAGTCCAGCCAGCCAGCACCACCGCCTGTTGATTCCACCATGAGCTCTTCGCCCGTGGCACCGGTCATATATGTCTGCTCCATTTGAAGCTGGCTTTCCACTTGGCTGAACTGCGGAGACTGGATCACAGTTGGCTGCGGCTCTGTTTTCGGAGGTGAGAGTGGCTGTTGCTCGAGGGCTTCGGTGATGGACTGGTTTCCGGGAACCGCGGAAGTCGGTGCGCTGCGCTCAGTGCAGCCTGTACACAGAGTGATGATGCACAAGGGGAGCAACGGCCCAGCAGTGATGCAACGGAGTGACTGATGATTCGGAAACATTTCGACTGCCGGTCGCCGTGATTGGGCACGGCCGCTTAGTGACACTTTTTTGCTCAAGGGTTGAACTAACGCACAACAGACGATGCTCCCAAAATTTCCCTGCTACTTCGATTTCGGGCAAGCCTGTGTCAGGGCCGCCGGGGTCTCGCAGTTCGCAGCGACCCCAGCGAACACATCGCGAACTCAAAATTCGACGATGCACTCCAAAGTCACTCGCTCGCGAGATGACCTCGTATCCATGAGCTTTGTCTGAAACGGAAAAAAAAGGTCGATCCGGCAAACCCGGATCGACCATTCTGAACAAAGCAGGTCAGCGTGGCGATCACAACTCGCCGCCCACTTCGCCGCCAGCGCGAGTCGCTATCGCTATTTGAATTCTCCCATCAATGTTTTCACTGAAAAAGCGTACACTGCCATCGACAAGAGCGGCTTGCGCACCACCAATATGCAGACTGCTCCAACCGTGGCAGCGACGATCACCCTGAATATCCTTGTAATTGATAGGATTTTGCAGGGTGGTGATGGCAGCAAGTGGATTCGCCCATGCTGCGTCATCGTTGATCGAAGACTTGTCGTTGAATTCACGCCAGTGCATATCCTCTGTCAACAACACGGTGTTGGACGTTCCGTCAAGCACCGCGGCCATATTCACGGATCCACGGTAGCCAAACACTCCGTTTCCGCCATTTGTGTCACCGGCTTGGTCGAACCAAGCCCATGGCCCCGTCCCAATTGGCCTGCGCGGACAATCTCTCCAACCACCGTTGGTAAACCCGAAGTTCCCGGTGTAATCGGTGCGCGCCACTTCATTTACCGCGGCGCGGTAATCGATGCCCTCGTACTGTCCATTAATTTTCTTGCTCTGTGGATTGCTGGGACAGAGCAAACCGTTGAGGATGGTTTGAGCCCCAGCCAAATTGGCAGCACCGGGCGCTACTGTACACTGCCAGCCGAAACCATAACCCGCACCACCTGGAACGTTGAAGTTCATACTTTGATACAGCCCCGTCTGCTCAAAGTAGGGTAATGCCATGTGAATCCAAGAAAAGTTCGCATGGTTCGGGCCTGCGCCCCAATTTGTCATATCGCGGTTTAAGGGGAAAAAATTGACTGTGTCATGGTAGTTGTGGCAGGCTAGTGCAAGTTGCTTAAGATTGTTCTTGCACTGCGTGCGGCGAGCCGCTTCGCGGGCCTGCTGCACGGCCGGCAGCAACAAAGCGATCAGGATGGCGATGATCGCAATCACCACCAACAGTTCGATCAGAGTAAACCCAAACCGTGATCTCGCGTGTGGCATTAGACAACTCCTCAAAAAACAGAAAAAATTGGATTAAGGACAGAAATCGCATGATTCGCGTTCAAATATCAATGTCTAAATTTTGGTCGACTACTGCTTTTACTTCGACTGTCTTCGGAGATTTTTCTTTGCTGCTGTATTCGAGCGGAAACTTCCCATTCGGATCGGCACCCGCTTGGGCTGGATTGCCACTTTCCCCTGAGCTTTGCATGTTGTCGCGCATTGCCTTCATGGCTTCCATCGGATCAGCACCGGCTTTGTTGGAAAGCACGACTTTGTAGGAACCGGCCTCAGCACCGATTCGACCGTCGCTGCACTTAAGTTCAAACATCCCATCCGGCCCAACGTCCGCAGAGGCAAACGTATGATCGCCTGCATCCGTAGGCGACAGGTCCATATGAACGTCGCCAAGAGGTTGGCCTCCCTTCGTCAGCTTTCCTTTCACGGAATACACAGAAACCTGACCGGGTCCACAGCCGACGGCACAAAAAAGTACGGATGAAACCATAGTTGATACCACGAGCCGCATCAGAATCTCCTTGGACATATCATTAAGAAAAAACTAGAAAAAACCGTTCACTGGCAATCATCATTTCGCCAGAAATTCGATAGCTTAGGGGATTTTGTCGTCGCTTTCAAGAAATTAACCTGAACCAATGCACAAGTTTAACGAACTTTTGGTGGCACTTGCAGTCGCCGCGAAAGATTTTCTATCACGAAGTCATCGCCGCACGTTTCGGCGAATTCTAAGATTCCCTCCAGCGCTGCGCGTGGTGGATTGCGTGGATCGAGAAGACTGAGAAGTACGCCTTGCAACTCCTTTCCGAACATCGCAATCCGCTGCGCTTCGGCGGCCTCTGCAGGTTGATTGGCTTGCCGCAGAACTCCTGCCAGATGCTGCCAGTTGTGCCAATCCATGGGGTACAAACGGATGGCTTCTTTTGCGGCCTTCTTGGCAGCCTCGGGATCTCCATTTGCCAGTGAATACCAGCTGCGAATTCGCCACATTCGGTAGTCGTCCCCTGAGAAAGGCGGGGCGCTCTCAAGCAGCCGCTCAACACCGGCAACATCCCCGTTACGCGAGACAATCTCCAGAAGCGTTGTCCGAAGTTCAATGTTGTCCGGGAATCGCTGAAGCAGTGTCCTGAGTTCCTCAGTCATCAGTGCTTCGTATTCATTGCCACTTTTTTGCTTGTCGTCCCTGGTACGGATCAACGCGCTGGCGACCAGCAGCGTTGGTTCGTCCGGAGTGACTTCCAGCCAGTTCGTAACGCGCTGGAGTGAATCGGAAAAGACGAGATCGGGAAGTGTCACGAAGTAGTTGTAGCCATCAACCGTCTCCGCTTTTTGTTCAATAGATTCTCGCAGTTGTTTTAGGAGTCGACTGCGTTGAAGCGTCATTGCATAATAATGACAAAGTCGCTGATGCGCAATGACAATCTTCGGATTGGTGGCGAGAATTCGTTTCGAAATTCGAACCCCATCGAGAGGGCGGTTCAACGGTTCGAAATACAAAGTACTCAGTTCAAGCCGTGCCGGAATTGCGCCTGCATATTGATCGGGGAGCTGTTCCAAAAACTCCGCGGATGCTGGCAAATCCCCAGACTCCTGCGCCGCCAGAGCACGCATCACCCAGGCTTGTCCTGAATCCGGTTGCCATGCAGACCATTTCTCGGATATGCCGGCCAGTTCGTGCCAGTCACTTCTGACCATTGCTACGCGGCACAGGGCGTCGTATTCCCTGATTTTGTTTCCCTTCCACCAAGCATGGCTCAAGGCTACACCGGCTCCCAGCGCGGTGATCAGGATCAGCAGGACAATCCAGCGAATGAGTTTGTAAGAACGACTGGACACCATCAGTCCGATTCTTTTGTGGCAGCATTCCGATGTCGGGACGCTAGTTCTGCGAAAGTGGCTGACTCAGATGAGCGGGATTCATAATACGCTGCCAACTCGGCATTAGCCAATTGATGTTCTTGGTCATAGCTTAAAACACTGTTCAGCCATTGAATGCCCTCCATTTCGGTGCCATATTTCAGCTGAATCACCCCAATCTGGTAGCGTAATTCTACGTTGCTAGGATCCGTGATTGCGGAATCCATGAGCTTCTGCATTCGGGCTCGTTCAGCATTCGCCAGTTGCGCGTATTCCAGATGTCCCTGACCCTCTTCTTTGCGCCCGAGTCTGCGAAAAATCTGTCCGAGAACATAGCGGGCTTCCGAATTTCGGGGTGCAATTGAGGTCGCTATTTCAACATGAGCGAGTGCGGACCGCGGATCGTCATTCATCAGCAATCGGCCCATTTCAAGCTGCAGTTTGAAGTTCCGCGGAAAACGAGCGATCCCCGCTTCCAGTCCTCGTTGAGTCTCTTCGAATGCCCCGAGAGCGAGGTGAGACCTAGCAAGACCAACATCAACCTCCGGGTCGTTTCCGACTTCCCGGCACTTTTGAAATTCCGCTAACGCTTCATTCACCTTCCTGCTGTCAAGCCAAGCATTTGCCAGTGCCAGCCGAGCCTGAAAATAGCCTGGATCCAGTTCAATAGCACGCTGCAGCGACGGGATTGCAAGAGGAAGATTGCTCCGCTCCGCATATGTCATTCCCATCAGATAATGCGGTTGCGGATTACCGGGATAGTCGGCCGACCACGATTCCAGAAGCTGTATGGCTTCCTGAAACTGTCGATTCAGCAGGTATCCTTGGGCGTACGCTTCGCAGATTTCCTCACTGTCACCCTGAGGATCCAGCAGCAGTTGATTCCGACGCCGTTCAACTTCAAACATCTGTCCGGACTGGGCCTTTGCGAGCCAGTCTTCCCGCTGCAGCGTCGTCTCGGATCCTCCCAGTTCCCTGACTCGCAGCAGGTGCTCATGCACCGCCTCCCAGCGCCCCAGCTTACGATTGGCCCGCGCCAGCAGGAACTCAGATTCTATGGTGGGCCCGGCGATGACTTCTGACCAGTGGATCCATGCGATGGCTTTTTCCGGTCGCCGCTGTGCAATGGCCGATCGCGCCAGATAATTTGTCGGAGCGGCAAGCCATGTTCTGCCATAAAAGGCTAACAGGCACGCGACAACGGCGACGACCAAAAGGACGCTGCCCCATCGTCGGCGAAGGAATTTTGGAAGTAGTTTCATGAGACGATAGTCCGGAGTCCGGATCTCATCTGTTGGGTGCAACCGAAGTTGCGCGCATTGAAAATGTTCATGACAGGGAGTGCAGGAGATTGGCCTCCACGCGATGCGGTGAGTCTATTGCGAAATCCATGGCATTTTGGCAATGAAGCCACGCAATGAGCATCGCAGAGACACGGTAGAATGGCAAGTCAGAAACTTTGACAGAGTTTGTCGTCCGGATCGAACCCTCTATGCAGCGGGCGGCACTGGGGAGCAATACAAGTGCCACCTTGTCGCCCGCATTGCACAATGACCAGTGAATTTGTCACGAGCGGCGATGAACAGAAGCCCCACATTGGCGGTTCACGCATGGCAACTTTTCTCAGATCGGTCTGCCACACAATACCTCCGGTCCGGGGATCAAGCCGAGTAAACGACTCGTCTCGGCGGAGCGAGACGGCTACATTGCTGCTCGACAGACCGTTCAGATTGTAATTTCCCCTACGCTTGTCGTCGTGAGACCATTCCAGCTACGATGTTCTCGCTGAAAACATTGTTTCCTCTGGATGATGCCATGATGCTGATGCCCATTCTGCTTGCTGTTTGTTTCGCACCGATGGCTCCCGATTCTGGCGAAGCGGACTTTGAGGTCCGTGAGAAGATTGTGTATTCCAAGGTCGCGGACCGCGAATTGTTACTGGATGCGTGGGTGCCCAAGGATGACACGCTCCACGCAGCGGTGCTGGTGGTGCACGGCGGAGCGTGGCGTTCCGGAGATCGGAAACAGTTGGGTGGTTATGCCAACGCCTTGGCAAAACGTGGATTTGCCTGCTTTGCCATCGACTATCGACTGGCTCCGAACGACAAGTTTCCGGCACAGATCGACGACTGCCGTGAGGCTGTCAAGTGGATTCGCAGCCATGCAGCCGAGTACAAAATCGATCCTGACAAACTGGGAGCCATCGGCTATTCCGCAGGCGGCCACCTAGTTTGTCTGCTGGCCACAACTGGCGAAGCGCCGAGCGAAAAGAATGGCCAAGTTGATACTCGAATTCAGTGCGTCGCGGCCGGGGGTGCTCCGACAGATTTTCGGACTTCGCCGGATAACGGCAAATGGGCCAGATACTGGATGGGCGG
>CAMAVF010000169.1 GCA_945861445.1 Planctomicrobium piriforme
GCTCACCGCGTTGGAAACCGACCGGGACGGCAGGAACCACGAAAGAAGAAGCGTCGCGATGGCTGGCGTGATATGATGACCGAGCCGCGCGATACCTACCATCGGCGGCTTAATCGTGACGCGAATCCTTAACCTAGTGCCATTCCCCCGTTGGGGTATTTTTTCAAAACGAGATTTCGGAGGCGAAACAGATTCCCGATTGGCCTGACGCCAAAACACCGCAACTTTTCGCCCCCTTTCATCACATCGGACCAAGTGTCCGAACTGCGAGGTTTCTATCCTCACCCCCGTCTGGCCGCACTTCTAACGAAAAGTCATTTTGTTCAGTAGACTGTCGGTAATTGTCTGACAATACTACAATCTGTTTAGGTCGGATGCATTTTATTTGATACGCATTCGCATGAATGCAATGTCTCGCGACTCTCCAGGGTCTATTCAAGACTTTGCGTCAAATTCTCTTGTGGTCGTCATTCGCAAATCATTTTCCCTACAGCGAACCAATCCCATGAAACGCTCTCGACGTCGTTCAGCATTCACTCTCATTGAGCTGCTGGTGGTCATTGCCATCATTGCCGTATTGATTGCCTTGCTGCTGCCCGCAGTCCAGCAGGCGCGCGAGGCGGCCCGGCGTTCGCAATGCAAAAACAATATGAAGCAACTGGGTTTGGCGTTGCACAACTATCACGACACCTTCGGACGGTTGCCTCCGGGCTCCATTCAGCCCGTCGAGTGGCCGTACCTGCTCCATTTCATTTTGCCGTACATTGATCAGGCGCCACTCTACAATTTGTTTGCTGCAAATTGGTCACGTCCCGCCCCCTGGCTCGATGCCACACAGTGGCCCGCGACGCTTCGCGTGGGAATTCCTGCATTGCTCTGCCCCAGTGACGGACAGTCGGGGCTGGTCAAACATGCCGACGGGACTGTCGATCTGGCGAACAGCAACTACCTGGGCTTCTTTACCGGGTTGAATGACGGCGACACCAATGCCAATGTGTCAGCCACACGGACGGCATTCGGCGTCAATCGCGGAGCGGCGATTCGTGATATTACCGATGGGACCAGCAATACGATGATCATGGGCGAGTATTTGACGGGTACCCCGATCGATTGGCGCGGGTGGCCCTACACCGGCCGGGCGGCATCTCAATTTCTGCATGCGACCAATCCTCCCAATAGCACTGCCGGGGACAACATCTTTGCTTACCCAGCCGGTTGCACGGCGGCTTTGAATCTGCCGCTTCAAAACCTCCCCTGCATTCCGGACGGCACGGCTACGAATAACTTTGCGACGGTCCGCAGTCGGCATGTCGGCGGGGGTCATGTCCTGATGGGTGACGGTGCGATTCGCTTTGTCAGTGCCAACATGTCCACAAGCACCTATCGAAATTTGGCCTGGATGGCAGACGGCAACGTGATTGGAGATTTCTAATCCATGCCGAATGACTCACGGCTGTTACGCCATTTCGCCTTCATGGCCTGCCTGGCCGTGGCAGTCGTCGGCTGTGGTGATCGCGGTCCGACTCGCGTTGCGGTGACCGGATCCGTCAAGCTCGACGGCAAGCCCGTCGAACAGGGCTCGATCTCGTTCGTCCCACCCGAGGGGTCAGACATCCCCGCCGCGTCCGCAGAAATCAAAGCTGGCGAGTATTCCTTGCCGGTCACCTCAGGACCGGCGGTTGGCCAGTATCGCATCGAGATCCGCTGGTCGCGCCCCACTGGCAAGAAGGTGAAAATGGGCTCACCCGCGCCTCCCGGCACAATGGTGGACGAAGTCCGCGAAGCCGTCCCGGCGAAGTACAACACGAAGTCCACGCTCGAGCGAGAAGTCAGCGAGGGAGACAACACGCTCGACTTCGATTTGGATTCGTAAGGCTGTTGCCCCGGTCATGCACCGGCGTCTTTCATTCGTACCATAGGTCCCATAGGTCCCATCCGTCCCATAAGTCCCATGAATTTGTTGGGTCGAATGGGACTGATGAGACAGATGTGACCCATGACAAAGATCCCGCCCCGCAGCAGTATTGCGCTGCATCCCCCGCACGCTGGAATCCCGCAGGCCCCTTCTGCGATAATCCGCGCCGCTGGTCGAATCGCTGATTCGGACCACAGCGCGTTGCTTCGCCGATCTGAAACGCCTAATCCCCGGGGGACTTATGTCTGTTGTTGCTGAACCCGTCGAACATATCCTGGTTGTCCCCACCCTGCTGTTCCACGAAATTGGCTATTTCCAGGGATTCAGTGCCAATCCCGCTCCCTACCTGACGACCCTCCTCGACCCCGCGCACACCAGTTACCGGCCGCGTCCCGAGATGGAAGGGGATCCCAGTTACAAGCAACTGATCCCCTATTGCATCTTTAAGTTTCAGGACCAGATCTTCTCGTACACGCGCGGGAAAGCACAGGGCGAAGGCCGCCTGCACAGCAAGCGGTCCGTCGGGATTGGCGGGCATATCTCGAGCATCGACGCCGGTCGCGATACCTCACCGTATCTCGAAGCCATGCGACGCGAAATCGACGAGGAAGTGATCATCGACACCACCTATCAGCACCGCCTGGTGGGGCTGATCAATGATGACTTAACCGAAGTGGGCAAGGTCCACTTGGGAATTGTTCATATTTTTGAGCTCGATGCGCCAAAAGTTCTGCCACGGGAAAAGTCGATAATCGAGACAGGGTTTGCCTCACCGGCACAACTCCACCAGGATCGGGACCGATTTGAGACCTGGTCACAGATCTGCCTGGATTACCTGTTCCCCCAGTCTTGAACACGGCAACCTGACCGGAGCATGTCAGCGGCCGTTGCCTTTGCGTTGAAATCACATCGATCAAGGAGGATCTGACATGGAAGTGACACGTCGTGACTGGTTCGCTGCCGCAGCATTGACAGGACTCGCACCTGCCATGGCAATGGCTCAGGATGCAGCCCCCGCCAAACCCGCTGCCGCGGCGAAACCGGCAGCCCCCGCCGCCGCCAAAGAGGCTCCCGCACCGGGGGCGCTCAATGAAGAGACGCTGAAGAAGATGCTCGAAGCGATCGGCCTGAAGCCGACGCAAAGCCAGAGCCGCTTCGATTTTGCATTCGCCTTGAAGCCGCAGGGGGGCGAAGAGTGGAACCTGTCGATGTCGGCCGTGCTGAGTTCCGATGCCAAGACGATCTGGGTGATGGCCTGGCTGGACGAACTGCCGCGGTCGTCACGTGATGTTCCGCGTACCGCTCTATTGAAGTTGCTGGCCGAAAACGATTTGATGGGCAAGGGCAAATTCTTCAGCTACATCCCCTCGAACCGTCGGTTTGCTCTGCAACAGGTGATTGAAAATCACTCCATGACGACCCGCAAGTTCCATGGGATGCTGGTGGAACTCGGCCATACTGTGATCGAAACGTATGGTTTCTGGTCAGTCGAAGCCTGGAAAGAACCGGCTTCCGGAGATAGCACCGGCGATCCGAATGCCGGACAGCAGACGACCTCGGCGAACAACGACACGAAAGTGCAGCCGTCGACCAACACGACGGCAGCCAAACCGGCGGCCACGACCCCTTCCGGCACCGCCAAGCCGCGAACGATCGCCACGCCAACCAGCAATAAGAAATAACCAGGCCACATCATGGGCCAATCAAACGCAAATCAAACAGCCCGGTGAATCTCACCGGGCTGTTTGACATTGCACGGGAGCCTACTTTCATAGGTCCCATCCGTCCCATGTGTCCCATCCGTCCCATCAAATTCATGGGACTTATGGGACTTATAATGCCATTCGGCCGCCGCAAATACCCACAAAAAAACAAGGGAGACCATTAACGGTCTCCCTTGCTTGAATGGTTCGATCAAGTCGCTAGACGCTGATGCTGAATAGCGGGCTTGTTATCGGAAAGCCAAAACTATTCCTTCTTCTCTTCGGGCTTGGCTTCTTCCTTCTTCTCTTCAGTAGCAGCAGCTTCTTCCTTCTTCTCTTCGGGCTTGGCTTCTTCCTTCTTCTCTTCAGGAGCAGCTTCCTTCTTGGGCTCTTCAGCAGGAGCTTCTTCCTTCTTGGGCTCTTCGGCGGGAGCTTCTTCCTTCTTGGGCTCTTCAGCCGGAGCAGCTTCGTCCTTCTTGGGCTCGTCGGTCTTAATGTCAGTGGTGCTGGTGGTCTTTCCCTCAGCGTCCTTGGTTTCGACATGCGTGGTCGTGCCCGCATCGGGCTTCACTACGGGAGTAACGGCCGGGGGCTTCGGAGCCTCACCACAACCGATACCATAAGCCGACAACGCCACCAACGACAAAGCCACAGCAATACGCTTCATAATCCTCATTCTCCTCGGTGAGCCAGCGGCTCAAACCACATTATTTGCTTGACGGGGATCTGTGCCATCATTGGGGCCAATATTCGATCCGCCACGTCAGGTATGATCCGGAGCACAGGGACTTTATTCCAGCCGACAAGGCGCTTTTCCAAAAAAGATTCAAGCTCAGTCTTCGCCCATCGCGCAAACTTGACGTAACCCGCAAATTGCAACACGCCGTCGGTTGTGTCATACTGGATGTTTCCAACTGCGGTTCACGGTGCAAACCAAATTGCATCAGTTAGTTACGCCGTACCGACTGTTGCCGGAACGCAATCCCGGGCCTGTCGCGACGTTTTGAGACATGAATTTTTACAAATTCCGCCGTGACACCAACTTCCTGGGAATAAGCCAGCTCTTCTCGGAATCTCATGAGTATCGAGCCACCAGTTACGCCCGGAAATGAAATGCTCGCGCTCGCGGCGTTGGTTGAAGAACACTCGGAGATGCTGTTTCGGTACGCCTATCGCCTGAGTGGTTCGGCTGCCGACGCAGAAGATCTGACCCAGCAAACATTCCTCGCGGCCCATCGCCACCTGGATCAACTGCGTGAGCCGGGCCGGGCGAAGTCGTGGCTGTGTGCGATTTTGCGGAATGTGTATTTGAAACAGGTGCGAAGCCACGGGGGTGTCGAACCAAGTAGCCTGCAGGATGTGGCCGAGCCGGCGTCAGAAGTTGCCTTAGAGAACCCGATCGACGAAGAACAGTTGCAGGCGGCCTTGTTGGAGTTGCCCGAGGAATACCGGTCGCCAGTGATCTTGTTCTATTTTAACGAATTGAGTTACAAGGAGATCGCCGAACAGTTGGAAGTCCCGATCGGAACGGTGATGAGTCGTCTGGCACGAGCCAAATCGTTGCTCAAGAAACGCTTGTCGCCACTCCCGACGAATTGAGAATGTTTTTAACCTGACGTGACGCAATGGGAGGGTGAGGCTCCTGCCGAACCGCTAAGTCTGTTGAGCACCGAAAGACCAAGCGGTTCAGCGAGAGCCTCGTCCTCCTAATAATGCAATCATTGACGATGAATCTGCGAAGACAGTACACAGACAAGTCGGCAGCTCGCGGCAACCCTGGTAACAGGGTTGAGGATTTCTGCGAGCTTCGGTTTGGAGACCGGAAAGACGTGTTGCGATGAAATGTGATGAGATTCGAGCTGAGCTGGCCATGCTCCGCCCCGATTCGCGGGATGCGGATCAGGCGGAATTTGCGTCGGCCTTGTCGCATTTGCAGCACTGCAGTGACTGTCAGGCGTATTGGGAAACCCAACGGCAATCGGCCCAACAGCAGTCAGACCGGGAACTTGGCCGCGCCATCCGGAACGTCTCGATTCCGGCCGACTTCAAATCACGGTTGCTGGCCCAACTGTCCGCCGCGATCGAAGCTCCGCTCGCCGCCTCTGCCACGGTCGAACCTGTCACCACGGAAACCGTCCTGCCGACGACGACCGCTCAGCCGCTACCTCGCACGCGCCCTGCCGACGGGGCGTGGACTCGGCGTCGAGCCTCTGCCGTCGCCAGTGCGGCGCTGTTGTTGCTCGCGTTTGGAACCTGCTTTTTCCTCAGCGCCCCGCGACGAGTGCAGTTGTCGGTCGATGAACTGCTGGCGTTGGCTCAATCTCCGGAAGCATTCTCGACCCACTTCGTCGCGAGTTCCACGGTTGCGATTCTCCCCTCGACCGAGATTCTAACACCATCCGGCGAAACGATTAACAGCAAATCCCTTCGCAGCGTTCGGTATCAGGGCCAGGAAATTGGGATGTTGATTCCCTATTCGGCCCGCCTGGGAGGTGGCAAGCTGCAATCGGTTGTGCTGATGATCATTGAACTCGATCCGCAGCGTGTTCTGGTCTCCAATCTGCAGACGGTCGGAACCAGTTTCGTGACGGCCCGGGTCGAGTATCCGCCACCCAAGGGATATGCCACCCGGATCTGGCGGGTTGGAGATCACTTGTATGTCTGCTACGTTCAATCCAGCGACGCAGAAGATCTGGATCGGCTGAAGACGCAAAACGTCGTGTCTTAGACCGCACAACCGGCACAACTCACACGATCCATGCGACTCTTGTTTCGCTCCTCTTCGTTCTCTTGATCCTGACACTCCCCCGGGCTCGATAGTGACTCTATCCGGCTCGTTCTGGTGACTAGAGACCCTGTTGTTTGTCGCAGGTGTTTGATTGCAGTCTGCCGGATCGACGTGAGCAAGGGAGTGTGCTCCATGACGCGCAAGATCTTCTGGGGATTGTGGATGACCGTCTGGCCCGCGGTCGCATTGATTCCTCCGCTCCTCACAGCTCAAGGACCGGCACGCGTCATGACGGCTGCGAACGATTCTGTAGTCACATCCGCGAAACGTAGCACTTCACCCACGGAAGTTACCCAGCCTCAAGCCGATCTCACGCTGGAAACGGTGTTCAACATTCCTCAGCAGGATGTTCCTTCGCCCGATCCCTTCGAACCACTGGTGTCGGAATCCACGACCACGACTCATCGTATCTCGCTGCCTACCACCCAGCCGGCTGAGAAGTCGGTGAATACAGAAGCATTCCAAAAGAACGAGGCGTCTCCCGCCGTGGCCACAGAGGAACCGCCCGAACCGCCACCGCGCACGACGACACGGCCGAATTCCGTCCGGCGGACCGGTCCCGAGTTGACTGCTCAAGAAGAACGCGCTCAAAAACTGATTCACCAACGCGCCATGATTCGCGCCCAACAACGCCAGGCTCGCATGGCTGCCAAGCAATGGATGCAGGCCGCGCCCCGCCAGACCCGTCAGACAACCAACTGGCAACCCCAGTTGACACAACCCAACGTGCTGGCTGAAATGGATCGGATCGAGAATCCATAAGCCCGCGAAGATTGGCAGTTGTTGTACGATGTCCGTCAATGTCCTGGATGAAATCGTCGCCCACAAGCGGGTGGAAGTCGCGGCTGCGAAACAGTTGCGGCCGGCGCGAGAACTCGAGGCCCGCCTGGCGGATGCTCCCCCCGTCCGCGATTTTTGCGCGGCTCTCAAATCGGCGGACCCGCGGTTGGGGCTGATCGCCGAAATCAAAAAGGCATCTCCGTCAGCGGGACTGATTCGGGCGAACTTTGATCCGGTCGAAATTGCCCGTATCTATGAACAACACGGAGCCAACTGTCTGAGCGTCCTGACCGACGAAAAATACTTTCAGGGTCATCTCGATTTCCTGGTTGCCGTGCGGAGCGCGGTCTCGCTGCCCGTCTTGCGCAAAGATTTCATCATCGACCCGTATCAAGTTCTGGAAGCCCGCGTGGCGGGGGCGGACTGTATTCTGCTGATTGCCGAATGCCTGAACGACTGCCAGATGCGGGACCTCTATTTCTACGCTTCGGATCTGGGGCTGGAAACACTCATTGAGATCCACGAAGCAGAAAACCTGGACCGCGTGTTAAAGCTCGAGCCCGGCCTGCTGGGCATCAACAACCGGGACCTCAAAGCGATGATCACCGATCTCGACCACACCGTGCGTCTGAGTCCACGGGTTCCAGCCGGCTGCCTGCTGGTCAGCGAAAGCGGCATCAAGACCCATGCGGACGTGGTGAAGTTACAGCAAGCCGGCGCCGCGGCCATGCTGGTGGGCGAATCGCTGATGAGGCAGCCAGATATCGGCGCCGCCGTGGATCGCCTGTTCGTAGCCTGACTCTCAATTTAGATCGGCTTGCAGCGGCCGCAGTGGCCCTTCAGCAGGACTTCGGTCAGTTGACCGATGCTGGATTTCTTTGAACCGGGCGCCGGATTGATCGTGACGGTGACATCCGACAGACAACTGACTTCGCCGCAATCGAGACACAGAAAGTGCGGATGGTCGTTGTCGTGATGTTCGCTCTCGCTGCGGAGTTCAAACCGCCAGACATGGTCGCCATGTTCCGACCGAGTGACCAATCCGGCGTCGGTCAGGTCGATCAGATTGCGATAGACGGTCGCCTTATCGAACCCTTGCGGGACCAGGTCGATGGCAATTTCGGCGTGCGTGATCGGGCTGGTGGCCGATTCAAGCCGCTGCATGACGGCAATCCGCGCCGTCGTGCTGCGTAAACCCGCTTCACGAATCCGTTGTCGCACTTCCGGCAGCGAGGAAACGCCCTCTTTTTTCATGTCAGTCTCATGGTCCAGGCAGTCGAATTGCAAATGCATTCTTTGCACTTGCAATAATCTTAGCAGATCTGAATCAGATGAGAAGAGCGCTGGAGAGCTACTAGCGCGGCTTCAGAACATGCAGTCCGCGAGACAGTCGCTGCTGATTCAAAACCGTAAACGCCGGCGTTTCGAGTTGCAGGAATTTCCCCAGTTGCGAGGCCGAGCATCCTAATTTCTGCGCGGCGGTCGTCACGTCCCAATCGCAGGCGGCCAATGTATCGAGAGCCTCGGCGAGCATTGCGGGGAAATTATCGTGTTCCGGGTTCACGCGAATTCGCTGCTGAACGCAGCGTGACCGCCACCGTTCCGACGGTCCGGCATCCAGATCGACGTCAGATCGGACTTCCACCGCCAATCGCACCCGCAACCGAAACGTCGCCACCGCCATGTTCTCCGGCTGACTGCGACGCTCACTGGCCTCCGCCTGCACACCGGTCGGTAAGTGCGTTAAGACGATCGCCGTCTCGACCTTGTTGCGATGCTGCCCCCCAGGCCCCGACCGCCGAGTTCTCTCAACCGAGCAGTCTTTTAACAGGGACTCAGCGGGTAAGGTGGCAGGGTGGGGCATGGTATCGTTCAGATGTCGATGGGCGCGCAGGTCTTGAGAATTCCGCTACGTTCGTCGCAGGTCCTCGATTATAGTAAACCCGTTCCGGAGAAACGCGTGTCCTCGGTGGGACATCCTATGACAAGGAATGCGCCAGTGCTGACCGCAGAAGATCTTTACACGATCCCGGAGAACGGCTTTCGCTACGAGTTGGTTCGCGGGGTCCTGCGTACGATGGCTTTTCATGACGCCGAGCATGGAGTCGTCAGCTTAAACATCGGTTGTCATTTGATGTTCTACGCACGGCAACATGAACTCGGTTCCACGTACGCTGCCGGAACAGGTTTTCATATCTCGTCAAATCCCGATTCAGTTCTCTCTCCAGACGTTGCCTTTGTGGCCCAAGACAGAGTCAAAACCATCATTGATCGCCGGAAGTTCGTGCCATTCGCTCCTGATTTAGCCGTCGAGGTCCTCTCCCCCGAGGACAACCAAAATCAGGCTGAACGCCGAGCGGATGATTGGCTCTCGGCTGGTAGCCGTGCCGTGACGATTGTTGATCCATCGAACGAGACCGTGCGTATCTATCTATCGTCGAAGAAATCCGTGATTTTGAACGAGCTCGATATCCTGGAAGTTCCGGATATCGTGCCTGGTTGGTCCATTTCTGTAGCTGAGATTTTCATGTCAGACTGAGTCCATTATTTCATGGAGGGTAATTCGATGAAACGCATGGGATTGGTTACCGCAGTGATCCTTGGTGGGATGCTGTTAGTTCCGTGGTGGTCATCAAAGGCCAATCAGCAAGAGCCTGCTCAAGCCGCAGGCAAGGCCGGCGCGGCAATCGGCTCGCGGACGATCAAGCTGCCAGGCATCGCCGTCCTGCAAACGGAACCCGATGCAGCCAATGTCGTATTTAGCGTGGTGACAGTCGTCGATTCTGTGGCCAGTGCGCGCGCGACTTCGGCGGCTGCGATTGCCAAAGTGATGAATGCAGTGATGGCGTTGAAGATCCCTCAGTTGATCATTACGACGCAGGAACTGGACCTGAACATTCTCCGGGCCGAACAAGTGCCGGGAGGACATGAACATCCCAAAATCACGGGGTATCAATTAATCCATACCTTGCGGGTGAACATTGAGAATCGCAATCTGGATCAATTGGCCAAACAAACGGCCCAGGTCGTCGATACCGCGCTGATGACAGGTGGAAACGCTCTCAATGAAGTCTCGTTTTTTAAGAAAGATCTCTTGTCGTTACGTCGCGAGGCACTGGAAAAGGCCGTCCAGAATGCTGTGGAAAATGCCACATCATTAGCAAAGGGCGCGGGAGCCGAGAAGGTTGAGATCGTTGAAATCGTCAGTGATGGCAACGGGGGTTCCTCAGACATCAGATACAATCGGTTGTTCCCGCCAACAAAAGAATTCGATGGAGAATTGACGTCACTGAAGCCAAGTATGGAAACATATGCAGAGCAGGTCGAAGTCACCTTTCGATTCTAGGTCGTGATTCTACCGAGCGTGATCATGTCATGTGCCAGTTGGTTGACATGACGAGGTGCGGCTGCAAGCCTACAATGGGCGTTGGAAGCGTTAACTTTTTCAGAATTGCCGAATAGGATTTTCCTCATGATTCGTGTTTGTCTTGCAATGGCACTTGGCACATTACTTGTGGGCTGCGGGCGACCGGATGGCTGGCCGATTTCTTCGACTTCAGAAATCTCGGTCACGTCGACCGCCATCGCGGCCGATGCCCCGGCACCGAAAATCTCGCCCGATGACTGGCCGCAATGGCGCGGTCCCAATGAAGATGGTATCTCCACCGGGCCCGCAGTTCCGATCAGTTGGAAGGATGGTGCGACTCCCGAGAACATTGTCTGGAAGCAACAGATTCCGGGTCGCGGTCATTCGAGCCCGATCATCGTCGGTGAGCATGTCTACGTCGAAACGGCTGACGAGCAGGCGCAAGTCCAGTCGGTGCTCTGCTTGTCTCGGGCCGACGGCAAACAAGTCTGGAAAGCGGACCTGTTCAAGGGCAATTTCGAAAAGGAAATGCACGGCGAGAATACTCAAGCGTCGAGCACGCTGGCGTTTGACGGCGAACGCCTGTTTGCGAATTTTCTGAACGATCGTAAGATCTGGGTCGTCGCGTTGTCACCGGCTGGCAAGGAACTGTGGCGGAAGGAAGTCGGCGGGTTCTCGTCCAAGTTCGGCTTTTCGTCGTCGCCGACCCTCTACAAATCGCTCGTACTGATTTCTGCCGACCATCAGGGGGGCGGTTTCGTGGCCGCGTTGAATCGCAAAACCGGCGACATTGCCTGGCGCAAGAAGCGTCCGGCGGCGTCTTCTTATGCGTCGCCGCGTGTCTTCACCGTGGACGGCAAAGATGAAATGGTGCTGTGCGGCTGCGAACTGGTAGCGAGCTATGATCCGCTGACGGGAGCTCAGAACTGGGCGACCAAGGGGACCACGGAAGCGTCTGTCGGCACGATGGTCACTGCCGGGGGATTATTGTTCGCCAGTGGCGGCTATCCGGGCCGCGATACCGTGGCTTTGACGCCGGACGGCAAGGTCGTGTGGCGTACGTCTGAGAAATCCTACGTACCCTCGCTGCTGGCCTATCAGGACCATCTCTATATGGTGAACGACGACGGAGTCGCCTACTGCTTCGACGCGAAGACCGGCAAGGAACGCTGGAAGAAACGAATCGGCGGCAACTTCCGTGTTTCTCCGGTCCTGAATGACGGTCATATCTTCACCACCGACATGAGTGGCAAGACGACCGTCTTCAAAGCCCAGTCGACCGGGTTAGAAATCGTTGCCGAAAACCAACTCGGCACCGAAGGTTTCGCCAGCCCCGGCATCAGCAAGGGGCAACTCTTCATGCGAGCGGCCAGCGCCGCGGGCGGCGAGCGACACGATTGGATCTACTGCATCGGCAAGAAGTAAATTAACTCAGCTTGCGGGACTTGATCCAATCCGTGTGGAACGTCCCCGCCTTATCAGTGCGGAGATACGTGTGGGCGCCGAAGTAATCGCGTTGGGCCTGCAGCAGGTTGGCTGGCAGGCGGGCCTGGCGGTAGCCGTCGTAGTAGCTGAGGGCCGCTGAGAACACCGGCACGGGCAGGCCGAGTTCTACCGCCGTGCAGATGACGCGTCGCCAACTGGGTTGGGCCTTGTCGATCGCCGCTCTGAAGAAGTCGTCGAGCAACAGGTTTTCCAGCTTGGAATTCTTGTCGAACGCCTTCTTGATGTCTTCCAGGAACGCGGCTCGGATAATACATCCGCCACGCCAGAGCAGGGCGGTCGCTCCGTTGTTAAGCTTCCAGCCGAATTCCTTGGCGGCGGCGTCCAACTGCACGAAGCCCTGAGCGTAGCTGCAGATCTTCGACGCATACAACGCCTGCTTGACGTCCTCGATCAACTGCTCGCGGTCGCCGGTAAACTTGATCTTCGGTCCGGTCAACAATGACGAAGCTCGGACGCGAGCGTCTTTCAACGCCGACAGGCAGCGGGCGAAGACGGCCTCGGTGATCAATGTGGTGGGCACACCCAGATCGAGAGCGTGCTGGCTCATCCACTTGCCCGTGCCCTTTTGCTGGGCCGTATCGAGGATCTTGTCGACGAGTTCGCCGCTGCCATCGGGATCGGAGACTGTGAAAATGTCGCGGGTAATCTCGATCAGGAAGCTTTGCAGCTCGCTCTTGTTCCACGCGTCGAAGACCTGATAGAGCTCCTTGTTCGTCAAGCCGAGGGCGTGTTTCAGGATGAAGTACGCTTCGCAGATGAGCTGCATATCGCCGTATTCGATGCCGTTGTGGACCATCTTCACATAATGGCCGGCACCGCCGTCGCCCACCCATTCGCAGCAGGGAATATCGTGATTCGGGCCGACCTTCGCACTGATCTTCTGCAGAATCGGTTTCACCAGCGGCCAGGCGGCTTCCGATCCGCCTGGCATGATGCTGGGTCCGATCCGTGCACCTTCTTCGCCACCGGAAACTCCCGTCCCGACATACAACAGGCCGGCCGCTTCGGCCTTTTTGACGCGAGCATTGGTGTTCGGGAAGTATTCATTGCCGCCGTCGATCAACACGTCGCCGGGGCTCAGGAGAGGCATCAACTCGTCAATCAATGCGTCAACGGCCGGGCCGGCCTTGACCATCATCATTACCTTGCGGGGTGATGCGAGGTTATTGATCAATTCCTGGGCAGAATGGCAGCCGACTAGATTCTTGCCCGGATTGGCTGCAATGAAATCGTCAACTTTCGAGACGGTCCGATTGTAAACGGCGACGGTGAAGCCCTTGCTCTCCATGTTGAGCACCAGATTTTCACCCATCACTGCCAGGCCGATCAAGCCAATATCACACTTCGCCATGTTTCGTTTCCCGCCCGCCTCAACGCGAGCTCTCTGATAAGGAGAAAAACCTCTGACCGCGCACTCCGCGCCATGCATTCAAGTCAGGTTTTCCAAACCGACCCGCAATCGGCCGGGCCGGAAAACCAAACAGCCCAGATTGTGATGGAAACGAGGTTCAGTTTCCAGAGTCTCCCAGGAGACGCCAGGAGCGGGTCCTGCCGCGACACGTAAGATGGGCACTCCTGACCGTCTGCATTGCGGTTTCGAACCCAGAGATAGACAAGAGTTCCCATTTCACGGCATCTAACAGAACCGCATTCAACAATATGCCTGTCCTTTTATTAAATCCTACTCGCGAAATGCTGCACGAGTTCGGGGGCGCACATCGAGTTGGATATTTCGTAAGTTATTTCCAGGTAGGAAGTTGTGGTCAACTGTGATTCCTGAATGTGTGGAATACCTGGGAATGTGAGCGGCGGACGCTTTTTGCGTGCGAGTGGCGTAGTGGCGGATAAAATAAAAGGGGCACGTTGGGGGAGCCAGTGAGATCGGGGCGTGCTGACGTTGCTGGTCAGATCAAAGAATCGAAGGGATCAAAGAATCAACGGAATTGTGACGTCACAACGGCGGCACCCTGCCTGTCGTCATTTCTCTCCCTCCAGGTTTCCTGAAGTCACCGTGAAGGGTATGCTGTGTTGATGCGAGAGTTCTCGACGTCTCGCCGGGCCACCTTGGAACTGTTGTTGTGAACTGTCCCTCGGACGATACGCTGCACCAATTGCTGCTCGACTCGCGGTCAGTGAC
>CAMAVF010000170.1 GCA_945861445.1 Planctomicrobium piriforme
CCGCTCCGTGAACTCCAAAATCCGTTGTCGCATGCGGTCTTCCATGACCTAGCCTCCACACCTTACCCCAATTCCAGAAATATCGACCATTTCCCCCGCCGATGAAGGGTACACTTTTTATGCCAATTGCAATATGGGGAATGCACCCCCCTGTGTTTTTCAGGCAGATCAGCGCTGGCATCGAACTTGCTTGTTTGCTATAGTGGCGAGCTTCGATCATTCGGCCCTTATTTGCGGGATATAGCGTCTCGCAGCCGGGTGTTCTGACTCTAATTTGGCATCTTGAGTGGCTGACGCGGCCCAGTAATCGCTGGAGACGGGTTGTTCGAGATGGCTAGTGCAGGTTGTTCGCATGGTTGATCGGAACCTGATTCGGGAATTCAATATTGATGAGGAAGATTTCGAGGCGCAATTCGCGAGTCTCACCAATGCTGCCGCCAAGGACATGGGCGTTGCAGAATTAGAAGAGGGCGAAACGTGGGATTTCGACGACTTGATCGTCGATTCCGCCAAGGAATTCGATGCCGGCAAGATCCTCGCCGGCCATGTCATTCGCGTCGAAGGTGACGACGTTCTGGTGGATGTCGGCTACAAGAGCGAAGGCGTCGTTCCGCTGAGCGACTGGGAAGATGGCGAGCCGCCCCCCGAACCCGGCCAATCCATCGAAGTGCTGCTGGAAGAAGTCGAAGACTCGTCCGGCCTGGTCCTGCTGTCCAAGAAGAAGGCATCCCGCATCCGTAGCTGGGAAGTCGTCATCTCCAAATACAAAGAGGGTGATGTTGTCTCGGGTGCCGTCGTCCGCAAGATCAAGGGTGGTCTGCTGGTCGACATCGGCGTCAATGTATTCCTGCCCGCCAGCCAGGTCGACATCCGTCGCCCGGCCGACATCGGCGATTACATTGGCCGCACCATTGAGTGCGTGATCCTGAAGATCGACGAAGCCCGCCGCAACATCGTCGTCTCACGCCGCAAGTTGATCGAAGACAACCGCGAGAAGATGAAACGTGATCTGTTGTCCAAGATCACGATCGGCGAGATCCGCAAGGGTATGGTCAAGAACATCGCCGACTTCGGCGCGTTCGTCGACCTGGGTGGCATCGACGGCCTGCTGCATATCACTGATATGAGCTACGGTCGCATCAATCACCCGTCGGAAATGGTCAAGATCGACGACGAGATCGAAGTCATGATCCTCAACGTCGACACCGACCGCGAGAAGATTGCCCTGGGTCTGAAGCAAAAATTCCCCAGCCCCTGGGCTGTGGTTTCCGAGAAGTACCCGGTCGGCACGAAGATCACTGGCGAAGTGGTCAACGTCATGTCCTACGGTGCCTTCGTCAAGCTCGAAGAGGGTATCGAAGGTCTGGTCCACATCAGCGAAATGTCCTGGACCAAGCGTGTCAATCACCCGAGCGAACTGGTCGCCATCGGCGACAAGGTCGAAGTCGTGGTGCTGGGCATCAGCAAGGAGAAGCAAGAGATTTCGCTGGGCATGAAGCAGACTCAGGCCAATCCGTGGGACAACGTCGCCGGCAAGTACCCGGTCGGCCAGATTGTCACCGGGACCGTGCGGAACCTCACCAACTACGGTGCCTTCATCGAAATCGAAGAGGGTATCGACGGCCTGTTGCACGTCAGCGACATGTCGTGGACCCGCAAAATTTCGCACGCCAGCGAAATGTTGCAGAAGGGTGAAAAGGTCACCTGCCAGGTGTTGTCAGTCGATCAGGAACGCAAGCGTATCGCCTTGGGCCTGAAGCAACTGCAGAACGATCCGTGGAGCACCACCATCCCCGAGAAGTATGCTCCGGGTGCCGTGGTCACGGGAACCGTCACCAAGTTGACCAACTTTGGTGTGTTCGTAGAACTCGAGCCCAGCCTCGAAGGTCTGCTGCACATTTCGGAATTGGCCGACAAGAAGGTCGAGAATCCCGAAGAAGTGGTGAAGGTCGGCGATCAGATCGAAGTCCGCATCCTGCGGGTCGACATCAACGATCGCAAGATCGGCCTCAGCCGCAAGCTGTCCGGCCCGATCGAACCCGAACCCAAGGCTGCCGGTGGCGGCGGCGGCGGTGGAACTCCCGGCGCCGGTGGCGGCGACAGTTCCGCTCCGCGCGAAGAGTTGAAGGGTGGAACCAGCGGGACGTCCGGTCCCTTGTTCACAATGGACAGCCCAGCCCCAGTTGCAGCCCCTGAACCTGAGGTCGCACCTGAACCTGAAGCCGCACTTGAACCTGAGATCGAACCCGAACCTGAGACCGCTGCCGAATAAGCAGCAGTCGCCAGGAATGAATGAGAATCCCGCAGCCCGGTCTTCTTTCGAGAAGACCGGGCTGTTTTTTTGTGATCGAAACAATGGGGGCGTAAGTCGCGTCGATAAGGTTTGTCGCAAGAAGGTAGTGCAGAGGCGCGGGAACCACCCCGGCAAGCGGGGTGGCGGACTTTCTTTCCGCCACTTGGGCTTGTCCCAGTGGTTCCCGCGCTTCTGCACTACGCGCTTTCAAATGACTTCGAGTCGAACAGTTCGGGCCTCGGACGGATCAGGAGATCCATCCCACGATTGACGCCGGCGCATCAAAAAGCCCGGTCACTTTCGAAACCGGGCAAGATGCTTCCAAGTCATTCGCGATCACAGTCAGTCGTCCTGCTCACCTTTCGCCTTGTCGTCGTCTGACTCCCGATCGTCGCGACGTTCTTTGGCTTTGCCTTTTTCCACAGCGTCGTCATCGTCGCGGTTCTGGGCTTTGCCTTTGCCGTCATCATCATCGTCGCGGCTCTTCGCTTTGCCCTTACCAACAGCGTCGTCGCTGTCGCGGTTCTTGATCCTGCCTTTGTCATCGTCGTCGTCACGATTCTTGGCCTTGCCCTGGGGGCGATAGTCCGGTGGATAGTTTCGCATCAGATGCGGTTTGTCGTCATCGTCGTCGCGGGTCCTAACCTTGCCCTTGCCTTTGCCGACCTGACGCATCCACTCATCGTCTAGTGTGTTCGCATCGTCACGGTTCTTGGCCTTGCCTTTGGCGATCTCCTGCCCCTTGTGTTTCAGCTCGCCCAATTCGGGATGACGTTCGTGCCTCAACAGGTTTCGCAAGTCGCGGACCTCTTCCCGCAATGCAGAGATTTCATGATGAAGGGCGCGGAGCATGCCATGGACGTCACCAGGATGTGGCCCCGCGTGCGGATGATGTTCTTCATGGCCGCGAGTCTCACCGGATTCTGGATGGTTTCTCTGGCTGATGATCTCGCCGCGGATGATATTTTGAATAGTATCTGCCTCTTCGCGATCGCGTGCCACACCGCGGATATTGATCATTTCTGGTCCGGCATTCAGCAGACGGACCTTGCTATTGGGAAATAGAATTGCCAACTTCTTCTCCAATCGCTCGAAGTTGAGAGGTCGAGAATTGCCGACTTCCAGCCACAACGACACTTCCCTTCCAAAGTGAACCGGCGACTGGTCTGTCTTCTGTTCAACTTTGCGATCAGCCGGCGTTTCCGGATCGTTCCGATCCTGCCCCTTAATCTCAGGGACCGCAACAGGCGAATGACGCTCGGAAAACGCGCCGATCGGGACCGAACCTCGCTGCAGTTCCTCGGCCTGTTCGAGGATTGCTCGAGCCTGAACTTTGTCCCCCTGTGCCCGGAGCTTCGCGGAAGCGCTTAACAGTTTTTCGATCAGCAATTCGTTCGGTTCCGCCAGTAATTTGGTGTTGCGGGCTTCAGGCCGTTCAGGCGATTCGGTCGCCGACCGTTTGGATTTCGGTTTTCCTTCTTCAATCGAAACTCTCTGGAGATTCTGCAGTTCCTTCTTCAGGTTGCGAATGGCCGTTTGCAACTTCTCTTTTGCCGCAGGGTGGTCTGCCCTTTCCAATGCATCCTGAAGACGACGCATCTCCCCTTCGAGTGCATTGATCATCTGTAACTGCGAGGTACTTTGCTTTGGTGAATCGAACTGATTCGGAGCCTTGAATTCCAGACGTTTTGCTTTGACCGTTGAGTCCCCATTGTGGATTTGTAATTTCTGAGTCGAGATCGCGTCACGGAGTCGCCGTGCCAGTTTGCGTCGCGCCTCGGCCTCAGCTTTCTGTCCTTGCTCATCGAGCTGTTTCGCCTCTTGTTCAATTTCCTTCGCTAACTTTTCGATTTTTTCGGAATTGTCCGGGTCCAGCGTGATCGTGACCGTTTTCGGCTGTTGCGTTTGCAGCTCTCCGATGATTTCAAATTGCGCACCGCCGGAATCGTTGTCCGCTTCGACAGGAGAAATGACTACAATTTTCGATTCTTGAGCGATCTGGGCCGACGGGTCAGGTTGTGGCTTTGGTTCTTCGGCCCACCAGCCGAACGTCGAGCCGACGCCGAGGGTGGCACCCGCCAGAGCGACAGCGGACAGGGTCACAAGCTTCTTCATCGGACAGACTCCTTTATACGTCGGGGCAGGAACTATTTCATCTGGCTGGCGAGCCGGGTGCCGTCAGGCCCCGGACTGATCGTTGAAGACATTCGGACAGGGTCGGGCCTGCGATTTTTGGAAATTGGCCGAATCCAGTTGTGATTGCAAATCAATGTTTCCTCGGCCAATTTCGAAAAATCGCAGGCCCGACCCCTCGACTATTACATCGGCTTCAGCAGGGCATCTCTTAGACGTCGCATATTGGCCACTCGCTGCTGAAATCGCTGTAACTGAGACTGCCACTGTGCACTGTTCTTCAGAGGTGGCAATTCGGAAATCGAGGCTTCCAACGCTTGCAGTTCGGCGTTCAATTCCAGCATGTCCGCCGAGACTTGTTGCTGAATCGCCCGAATCAGCTCGATCCCGATGATCAGTTGAGGCTCGTGCGGAATTGACGGCGGTTCGATGCGCGTGGCGAGCAATTGCACTGGGAAATGACCGGGCTGATCCTCAACGTGTGCATTGGTCAGTGGGATCTGATGACGCGCGAGAGAGTCGGAAATCTGTGGCGTGACTTCTTCCGACTCTGTCCCGAGCATTTTCGCCTGTGCGGTGACTTGTTCGCCGGACGTGGCAGGCAGCGGAGACGACAATGTCGCCGCGGGGGCGTAGCCCACCATTCCCACGGCGATCACACTGCTCACGGCTGACAACAGGTGTCTGCGGCTGTAACGCTGCCAGGGGTCGGACAGGGGGGCGTCATTGATCAGCCGCTCGACTCGTTGAGTCAGATTGGAGGGATTCCCACTGCCCAGGCCCGCGATCGTGGCCATGCCGACCAGGCGCCATTCGGCGACCGTCGTCAAGCACCGCGCCAATGAGATCCGTTCGACGTCGCGTTGCACGGCCCACGCATCACACAAGTATTCGGACGCCCGTCGCCATTCCCGCAAGGCAATGCGATTGAGCGGTTGCCAGCCAAAGCAGACGACAAGTAACCGGCCCAGCAACAACCACCATTGGTCGCCGCGGACCAGGTGTGCCAGTTCGTGAGCAAGCAGGGCTCGCAATTCTGGCGGCGAGAGGTCTTCGCTGGCACGGGATGGCAGAACAATCTGCCACCGCAGCCAACCGCACGCTCCCGGTTCCAGGTCGTCGCTGGACATCAGCAACGTGACCGGACGACGGACGTGTGCCTGCTGCAACAGATCGTCGAGAATCTCGCGCGAGCTTCCGTCGGAGACAATGCGGCAATTCGCTAATCGACGGCGAAAATCGGAATGTTCGGACACAAGGCGGAACAATCCCCAGCCACTCAAGGCGACCATCGCCCCGCCCAGCGCGGCGAGCAGTCCGACGAGCGAGGTGGAGAGTCCTTGAACGAACTGTGCATTGAGACTCGCGACTTGGGGAGCAGTGACCGCAGGCTGTGATGTCACGACGCTGGCAGCCGCCGGAGCAGGCGAGGGCTCATCCAGATCGGCCGCAATCAGGTTGGTCGCGTGAGGCTCTTCATCTGGCTGGTACACCAGCAGATTCGGAGGCGCAGCTTGATCAAACTCAGGTTCCACTTGAGCGTACGAAAAACGTGGGGGGTCAGTGGGGTCGCCGGTGTTCGCAGCGATGCCGACCGGTAAAGCACTGGCAGAGCCAGTGGCACCCGAGTCAACCTCGGCGGATGCCGACGGGGCAGTCCAGGCTGTTCGCATCGCTGTGTTGATGGGACTCTCGATACCCATCCCTAATTGCATCGAGGCCGTGACGAATCCCCCGGCGGCGGCCAGCTTCCAGACTGTTTCTCGGAAGGCATGACTGCGCGGTTCCTTCCAACGAAACCAGCACCAGACGCCACCCAGCAGCAAACTGGAATGCAGGAAGTAAGTGGCGGCCCAGATCATCACGGGTGTCAGATTAGACATCATCGTGAGCCTCCTTTTCCTTGCGGGAAATCAACGCCTTCAACCGCGACAGTTCTTCGCGTGTCACATCGCTTTCATCGAGCAGATGCGTCATCATCGCCGTCAGATTGCCGCCAAACAGGCGTTCGACGAGATCGGTGACCATGGTCGATTTAACCTGTTGCGGTTCGATCAGCGCACGGTAGATGTAGGCCCGGCCTTCGGCACGATGATCGACGACCCCCTTACGCTCCAGCTTCACGAGCATCGTGGCAATCGTGGTATGCGCCAGATCGCGTTCGCCCGCGAGCGACTCGCGGACTTCGGCCACCGTGGCTTCCTTCTGCCGCCACAAAACCTGCATGATGGCGAGTTGCAACGTCGCCAGTTGATGAGTGCCCGCCATGTTCTGTTCATCCCTCCGTCCGCACCGAGGTTTTTCTCATGCCGATCACGATCACTTGCCAGCAATTCCTACGACAATTATTCCTACTACCGCGATAGAAGTTAATTCTACTACTGCGGTAGAAGGTGTCAATAGGGACAAATGGGACTGATGCTGACGGGATTGCGCATCGGGTGGTTTATTTTGGGCTCGGGTGAGACAATCACCAGCCACGGCATGGCATCCTGCTTGATGGACGATTGATGCCGGAGATTGGCTGGTCGCGGCAAGGACTGCGGAATGTTGTTACTTTCTTTACCGTTTTTCTATGTGCTCGGAATGGGCTTCTGGCTGCTCATCCTGTTCTTGAGCCTGCTGGTCTGCGCGAATCGGCTTCGCGAATGGAAGGGACAGCCGAAAAAGCTGCGGTGGATCCGCTGGGGTCTGGCACTGTGGACGAGCCTTGTGATGCTGACCGGCGTCGAGCTGTTCTATGCCCTGTTCTATGACCAGACAGATTCCTTCAGCATGACCAACGTGTCTCGACGCTGGTATGACTTGCATGTGGTCCGCAACGCACAGGGCTATCGCGACAATCACCCCTTCTTGCGACGAACGGCAGAGGGTCAGCAGCGGATCCTGTTTCTGGGAGACAGTTTTACGTTTGGACACGGAGTCGCCAATGTCGCCGATCGATTCAGCGACCGGACCGCTGCCCGTCTGGAGCAAGTCCATCCCGGACAATTTGACGTCGCGAATCTGGGAAATCCCGGACACGGAACACCCGAAGCCGTTAAGATCCTGAGAGACGAAATCCTGGCGAAGGATTACCAGGCGGATCTGCTGATCTACACGATTTGCTTGAACGATATCGAATCCTTTCACGACGAGAAGTCACGTCATGACTTGCAGCGAGGCAGCCGCAAGCCGAACTTTCTACTGTTCCGGGACACATACTTTTTCAATTTGATGTATTTTCGTCTGCGACAGTTTACACAGCCGGAAATTCGCGATTACTTCTCTTACCTGCAAGGCTATTATGCGGGCGAGCCCTGGGTTCGCATGCAGTCCGCACTGGATGAATTCCTGGAACTCGCGAAAGAACATCAAATCGATACCCGCATTGTCATCTTCCCGTTCCTGCACAACCTGGGACCGGACTATCCCTTCAAGGCGGCTCATCAACAGCTGAGTGAGTATTTCCGTGAGCGAGGAGTCCGAGTGTTGGATCTGGAACCGGTACTCGCGGCCCACGCCGGGGAGACGCTGACCGTGAATCGCTTCGATGCCCACCCCAACGCCAGGGCACATCAACTGGCCGACGACGCAATTCAGACGCAGTTGCTGGACGATGTGTTCAAAGCTGCGAAGTGAGCCAAGATGTTTCGAATCGCTGGGAGGGCGAGACTCCTGCCGAGCCGCTGAAGTTTACCAGGTGTCGATAGACCACGCGGTTCGGCAGGAGCCTCACCCTCCCGGGGGGTGCTCTTAGAATTAATCGGGAGTCAATTTTGGAATCCCAACAAGGCAACAGAAGCTGGTTCCTGCGCGGCGCGGGCTGCCCGTTGCTGCTGGTCCCGTTTGTACTGCAGTGGGTGACCATCCGCTCGCGCGGGATTGATCCGGACGAGTTGGAACATCTGCACGCTGGGTTTTGCGTCTGGCGCGGAATGTTGCCTTATCGCGATTTCTTCGAACATCACAGTCCGGCGCTGTACTACTTCATTCAGCCAGCCTTCTGGATTTATGGCCCCGACTTGAAAGTCATGTGGTTGGGCCGAGCAGTCATGACTCTGATGTCCTTGGCCACAGTCGTGATCACGTGGCAATTGGCGAGACAGTTGCAAGGCGAACTCTTGGCCTGGACGGCCTGCTTGCTCCTAGCCTGGAGCAATGTTTTTGTGTTGAAGGGAATGGAACTGCGGCCTGACGTTCCCGCCTGTCTGTGCCTGACGCTGATGACGTTTCTAACCGTGCGATCGATTGAATCGATACGATTTCGGGATTGGCTGGTGATCGGCCTCTGGGGGGGACTGGCCACGCTGTGTACTCAAAAGGCGATCGTGCCAGTCGTCGCATTGGCGATTTCCGTAGTCGCCATGCGGTGGCTACAACGCCGTCGGAATTGGGGAATATCGCAGTCTACCGCTCCATCATCCCCAACCGCGGAATCAGTGCTCTCTGCCGTCTGGATCCCCTTCCTGGGAGTTGGACTCGGCGGCGCAGTGATGTGGGCCGTCGTCGCGATGCTGTTTGTACGGGCGGGAGCCGTACACGATTTGTTCGCGGGAACCGTACTCCAGTTGGTACGACTGCCTGTTCATAGTGATCGCTGGGAGCAGTTGCGACCCGCAGTTTCCACCGACTTAACCCTCTGGCTGGCAGGTCTTCTGTTTCTAATCCTTGAATGTCGCGAGTTGGCACGTCGCCGCGTCGCGGCACGTCTGCAGGTGCTTGCCGGAACATTGGCCGGCAGTCTGATTTCACTGGCCTGGGTCAAAGCCGTCTATCCACAGTACCTATTGCTGTGGCTGCCACTACTCGCGGTGGCTGCCGCGATCGGTCTGGAGCGACTCCGATCGAATACCCACCTCAAGTGGAATTGGGCGATCGTCGGCATGGGACTTTTGATCTGCGGACTCGAGTGCAAATTGCTGTTCGACGGATTACGCGGGACGCAGCCATCGGCGTTATCTCACTTGAGAACTCTGTGGAATGCGTGGCACTTCCCGGCCAGCGCGGTCCTCATCCTGCCGCTGGGATTACTGGCCTGCTGTGGATCCCTGTGGCGCACGTCCGCACCGAGATCGTGGTGGCTGTTGCCGCTCGCAATGCTGGGGATGAGCTATGCTCTGGCGCGTGACGCGAATAGCTGGCTGTGGCCGAATCGACCTCAAGTTGCATTGATCGAGCGCGTGAACTCGTTGGCGACCATGCAGGACACGGTGCTCGACGGGTTCACGGGATATGGAGCATTGTGTCCGCACGCCAGCTACTTCTGGTGGATCAATCGGTACTCGCTGGCGCTCATGAGCGACTCTGACAAGTCGCAGTTGTTGGCTCTGTTTCGAGACCACCCTCCAGCCGTCGTGCTATACGACCGGGAATTGAAGTCCTGGCCCGAGCTTCGAGCGTCCATCGAAGCGAACTACGTACCGACTGTTGAACCACCGATCTGGATCCGGCGCAGAGCAGGCGGGCTGCGGTTTCCGCGAATTCCAAACTTAACGGTCATCACGAAGTGATGACCGTTCTCAGGCGAGCGTCCGGCGTAAGCCGGATGGTTTTTGGCGACTTCCGCCAATCACAGACCAGTGCTCTTTTTTGGCCGGTCGCATCAAGTTCGCCATCTGGCAGGTGCAATTAAGTTGTAGGACGGCCTTCCCTGGCCGTCGAGCGGGAAGAGAAGCGCGCGACGGAGCTCATTGTTGCGACGATCGTAAGTACCGTTGAAACTCGCCAACAACCATCCGGCTTACGCCGGACGCGCGCCTACGCAGAGGGTTGCACTCGCTTGCGCTTCGAGCTTGTATTCTTCTCGAAGAAGCGGACGGGCAGGAGTGCCCATCCTACGATTTCAATCCGACAGATTGTTGCTCTGCTGGATTTCTCCGTCGGTTTCGATGACGTGGGCGGTCCCTTTGCCCAGGCGGCAAGAGGTGATCAGGCAGCGGACTGGTTTCTTCAAACAGATCGCGGCACGCATCAACTTCGTGGTGCGGTTATCGAGAACCGTACAACCGGTGATGACCGTGTCGGTACAGTTTTCAACGTAGATCCCGTGCGGTGCCCCATCGAGAATCTGCGAGCCGCTGAGATTGAATCTCTGGCAGTTGAGCAGTTCCAAAACACCCTGGCGCTGAATGGGAACGGCATCGGGAACGGTGTGCTGTCCGGTCTGACCATCCTGCAAAATCATCCCCGTGATATTGCAATCGTCACAGTTCTTGAACGTCACTCCGGTGCAGAGCTCGTTCATTTTGTAGTCGGGATTGTGTTCAAAACAATTGGAGCCCAGCGTCACGTGCTTCGAGTCTTCAATCAGCACGTTGCGGTGGTGTCCGCTATAGATGAAGTTGCCCGTGATTGACATCCCCCGCACCGAGGTCAGATGGAGATTGGTCTCCTGGCTGCCGATGAGATTTCCACTGATCGCCCACATGCCGGTCTTGTGACTGTTCTCGCCCCCGGCGCCAATAAAGCGGATATTTGCACCGTTTTTGCTGTAAGTGGACTGAATCGTGTTGCTGGAGATGGTCCCTTCACGAACAGACCCGGTACCGACATCGATGTAGATTTCGGCCGTGGGGACATCATCGGCGTTCGGGACCTTGAACGCCCGATTGTTGTTGTACTCGATGTCGTTGCCAGTGATCTGGAAGTTGCGGATCTCCGAGTTTTCCGCCCGAATTCCTCCCAACCGGTTGTAACTGATGTGGCAACCGATGATGTTGATCTGATGCAGGTTGACCTTGTTCAGATAAATCCCGATTCCCGTGTTGTGGTAGACGTGGCAATGACTGATCAGGACATTGCGAGCCCGTCGCGTGATCTCGATCCCCGTTCGCACGTGGCGTATCAGGACCCCGGTCAGCGTCGGCTGCATGACGCCGTTGATCAGAATTCCGTCCGCTTCCGGATGGCGGCCTTCAATTTCGATTTCACTGATCGTGGGCATCCGCTCGCGGAGCCACTCTTCGGGCCGAAAATCACCTGGATCGGCCGAGCCGGCATGACTGGCCTGTAACGACAAGGCGGGCCCGGGGCCGGTCATGATCAACTTGGCTGTGCCGCCGGTCCCTTTGAGGGCGATGCGACTGCGCTGGGTCAGATCGATCACGACCGTCTGCGAGATCAGGTAATCGCCACGCGGGAATTCGACCAGGCCATTGCCGTCTCGCAGGCAATGCCGCAAGGCTTCTGTGTCGTCTGTCTTGCCGTCGCCCTTGGCACCGAAGTCACGCACGTTGCTCATGGTCAGATTCGCCCTGTAGGTGGAATTAGTCCGATCGATATCGATGGGAGTAGTTAAATCACAGGTCGGTGAGAAGTGCAATGATGCTGAGTAGGGCGGGGTGGGGTTACGCCGGGGTCGGGCCCGCGATTTTTCGAGATTGGCGGTTGGATGTCGTGCGCGCAGTTCACACGGCTGGCCGCCAATTTCGAAAAATCGCAGGCCCGACCCCTCATCAGCTACCAATGCATCACGAAGCCGCCGTCGACGTTGATCGTCTGGCCGGTGACTTCTGAGGCGCGTGGTGAAGAGAGAAAGACGATCATGTCGGCGATGTTTTCGGGGGTCTGCCAACGGCCCAGGGGGACGACCTGGCGAATCTTGTCGCCGGCCCACGCTTCGTAGCTGCGTTGCTTGTCCGGCGGTTGATCGTTGTTCCACGACTCCCAGACTCCGCGGTTCAAGGGAGTCTGCACCATGCCGGGGCAGACGGAATTCACTCGGATTCCACTGGAAGCGAGGTCCTTCGCCAGGCACTGGGCGAAATTGATATTGGCGGCCTTCGAAGCACTATAAGGGGGATCGGTTTGCGAACCGATTTGACCCGCCACCGATGAGACAAACACCATCGTTCCCCGTTTGGCCTCGAGCAGTGACGGCACCACGGCGTGAGCCAGATGCACCATGCCCAGGACATTCACATCCAGGACCCGGTGCCAGTCGGCAGGCTTCAACTTCGTAAAGGGGAAGCCAAACTTGCCCGATCCAATCGCCGCCGCATGGACGATGTGTTCGGCAAGGCCCAGTGTTTCCAGCGTGTGCTGTTGTGCCTGGGTGACCGATGCCTCGTCGGACACGTCGACCACCAGTCCCATCGTGCGCACCGCAAATTCTGCGGCGAGCAGTCCAGCCTGTTCGGTGACGTTGGGCGAGCGGTCCCACAAGGCGACGTGACACCCCTCTGCAGCAAATCCCCGGGCGATCGCGAGACCAATGCCGCTTGCGCCGCCGGTCACCAAGGCCACGTGATCTTTGAGTTGCAAATCCATGAGTGATACCGATACTACGCGTCGGGACGGCCCTTGCGGTACTTGGCACTGGCGCGTTCCAGAATCCGCTTTTCGTTGGACGTGAGGGCTGCCATGCCCCCCTCGTGCAGCTTGGCGAGGATTGCGTCGAGTTGGGCTTCTGCCTCTTGCTCCTGCTCAGTTTCCTTGCGGCGACGTTCCTCGTCGCGTTGTTGCTTCCAACGCTGCCAGATGCTCAGTCGCGGTTCTTGAGTCGCCGGTGCGGAACGCTCCAGGCTGGTATATCCCTGCGAGAAGTCGTAGCCGAACTCGGAATCTTCGACCATTTCCCCGAATTGGATGCGTTGCAATTCCTGCATGGCCATCACGATCAGGAACAGAGCGAGTCCAAACAGCCAGGACAAATCCTTATTGAAGACGCCAATCAATCCCAGGCAGATTGCCGCCACGATACCGATCTTGGCAGCCCATTCTGCCCCGGCCAGCGGCCCCATGCGCGAACTCATGATGGCGCGCAACATTTGCCCGCCGTCCAGCGGATGGGCCGGCACCAGATTCAACACCAAACCCATCCAGTTCAACGAAAACGTAATGACGATCAGGTCCGACAGCAGGGCATTGCCGAAATCCACCTTGGGAATGGGCAGCACGAACGGATTCCAGCAGTGGGCTGCGTAGGTGGTCGACAAGACGTGGGGCAGTGTGGCCGCACAGATCGCCAAGTTGACCAGCGGCCCGGCAGCCACCGTGAAAAACTGCGAGCGGAAATTGCGGGCGGGCTGCACGAAGGCCAAACCACCCAGCGGCCAGATCAGGATTTCGTCGGCCTGCCCCCCGGTCCGGCGAGCTCCGAAGACGTGGCCGAATTCATGCAACAGCACTGAGACAAACAAGACACCTGCGATGGCTGACCCGTAGGTCAGGCCAAACATGATCACGAAGACGATCCACAGCACCGGGAAATACCAACTGACCCGCACATCAGTGGAAAACCAGCTACCGAGGCTGACCGACCAGAACAGGGGATTTTCACGTTGATTCATGGATGCCCGACCATTGGTCACGCGGGGGACGGGGCGCCAACCGTCGCCAACCCGCCGATGCACTCTCGTTACACCGCGATCATAACTGATTCATTCTATTCCAGTACGCCAATTCTCGCAAATTGAGGAGGAGCCGCCTTCATGATCAAGTCCGCGTAACCGGCTTTGTTAACCAAAACACTCGAATCTCGATCGCTTCTTCGGCGTTTCTTGCCGTGCGGGCGATTCGCCAGTCGAATTTTCGACGCACTCGCGATACTCTGTAGAGAGATTCTCTGTCGTCATTTCCGCCGATCGTGCATTCGAACGTGGCGATTTCCGCCGGTCTAGCTCCGTGCATGCGGAGAGTGGGGCTGATACTGTGAGCACTCGGGAACCGAAGATCTTCGACCGTGTTTTCTCGAATCGAGAACTCTTCCGCGGCCGCGCCCTGCGGGCCAATTTGTGGTCCCTGGCCGCAGCGGTGGCGTTGGTCATCATCCTGCTGATC
>CAMAVF010000171.1 GCA_945861445.1 Planctomicrobium piriforme
CCCCCCCCCCCCCCCCCCCCGACTCGATTGGCCACTGAATTACGAAGAGTTTTTAGCCACGGATGGACATCAATCAGCGTCCAATTCACGGATGACGCGACACGGGTTGCCAGCCGCAAATACGCGTGCGGGAATATCGCGAGTTACCACGCTCCCCGCTCCGATGACGGCGCCTGAGCCGATCGTCACTCCCGGGCAGATGATCGCTCCACCGCCCACCCATACGTCTGAGCCAATCTCAATCGGCTTGGCGTATTCGAGACCCTTGCGGCGCTCCTCGGCACTCAAGGGATGGGTGGCCGTGTAGATCTGCACCGCCGGACCGAACAAACAATAATCACCAATCGTCACCGCGGCGACATCCAGCACCACGCAATTGAAATTGAAGAATACCTTGCGACCCAGCGAAATATTCGTTCCATAGTCGCAATAAAACGGCGGCTCGATCCACACGTCGTCACCGGCCTCACCGAGCAAATCCAGCAGAATCACGGCACGTTTCTCGGACTGGATATCGCTCGTCGAATTCAACGCCCGACACAGATCCCGAGCCCGCCGCCGTGCCTGAACTAGCTCCGGGTCGAGGGCATTATACATTTGCCCCGCCAGCATTTTGTCACGTTCGCTGGTCAAGATGGTTTGTCGGCCCTACGACAGCAGGAACAGGAAGACCAGCGCACCGCCCATGAAGGCGATAATCGCGACTGCCATTTTCATAGACCGTTGCAGGATTTTTTCCGGCAACTCATAGCGCGTGGCGTTGTACACCAGGCTGACCGTCACCACGAGCGGCAGCAGCCACCACGTGACGTTCATATTGGCTGCCAACAGTGGATCAAGCATCTTCGGAACCTGCTGATATTAATCGCGACAGTATTGGGTTTCAGAGGAGGATCATCCACCATACCAACTCTATCCGGTGGCCGAGACCTGGCTTGGCGGAGGCGGTTCGGCGAACACTGGTGCGGGCGTGGCTGTCGCGACGACCGGTGGCGGGACCGACTTGTCGTCCGGCCTCTTTCCCGTCGCGGGATCCTCGTCCCCGTATCCGTATGCGGGACCTTCAAACGCATCCCAGATCGCCAGCAGATTCAACAGCCCTGCAATCCAGGTATAGACGAGGGCAATCTCAAAGTATTTCCCCAGATCCCCATGAGCAGCCTCGAGACCCTCGGCATCCAACGGGGCCGCGTAACGATTCCACAGCGATCGCACGTTCAGCACCTTGCCTCGCAAGTCCGCTGAAATATCGCCCCCTTTGGCTCCGCTGATTCGCCCCTTGACTGTACATTTCAAGGCCCGATGCGCCGAGGGAAACACTTCCGGCTCGAGACTCTCCAGGTAGTTCACGCTGACCTCGACAGCCGTCCCGTCGGCGACTCCGGCATCATTCTCATCGGTCGGATGCACGGTCCCCGTAAAACGTCCCGTGACGCTACGTCGAAAGGAGTCATCGTCCGATGGCTGCATTTCGAGCTGCCCGCGAACACGAAAAAAGGCCTTGCGACCGTCCGTGAAGTTAACTCCGGCCAGAGCCCCGTCAAAAGTCCCGCTGATCGGACCTTTCAACTCGATCTGGCTTCGATCCTCGGGCTTCCCGCCCGGTGAGGCCCGGCCGTTTTGATAGATGGCTGGCAGCGCGGCCGCTCCGACCAGCACCTGAGCGGCATAACCGGCCGTCCAGCGGCCGCGCTTCATGTCGCGGTTGTAGTAGACGACCTTGCCGTCCCCCAGTGCCCAACCGCAAAACCATGTGCTCCAAATACATACGGAATACAAAATGGCCTTGAACCAGCGCCCCTGGTAGGCGTGTCCCAAGCCGGGGACGAACCACGCCAGTGCGGCAGCAAGAATGGGATTTTTAAGATCGATACGCTGCGCAGCCATGCGGCCTCACCTTGCGTTTTCACCGCAGCACGATGTCCGCGCGACGCACATGCGAGCTGGAACACAGTCAACGGGCAAACTGTCACAAACAACGTCTTCGCCAGACCGCCACCAGACCTCGCCGGCAGCGGGAAACGAAGCATTTCGAATCAGGCATTCTAGGTTGCCCTCTGCAGCGATACCAGTCCTGCCAAGCAGCATGAACATGCGACAATCGTTTTCGCCATCTTCTCCAGACAGCAAACCCGGCACAATCTCCACAATCGACAAGTCCCGCATCTATTCCTGAAGGAACTGTCAATCCACTGATGAATGACAATCTATATGTTGACTTGGCGAGAATAATAGAGGCACGGATGCTGTGCGGAGTGGGCCCCCGCAGCATTCCACAATGGATGCACGCAACAAGTCTTACCGGAAGACGAGTTGTGATGGTGATTGGTTAACCGCTTAAACAAGTGTTTCAGGCTCGATCATGGTCGGCGAAATTGATTCTGTCTCACCCACGTTCTCCATCTTTCGCGGTGGACTGTTCTGGCTGGGCGGATTTGCGATTATCTTTCTCACGATCGTCGTGATTGTCAGCCTGTCTGACACTGCGAATATCGTCATCAACAATCGCAACAGCAACAATTCCACCGCCCGCCGAAACGCTCGCCCCGGCGCCACCGAACCCTCCATGGGCCTGACTCCCGAAACGGCCGCACCTCCCGCAGCCGACCAACCGTAGGATATTTTGTCCTTGGTCCTTGGTCATTAGTCCTTGGATGGGAATGACGTCGCTGTTCGCTTGGGAACTTCTGTTTTGCCTAGTCGCCCAGCTTAAAAGGCAGACGGCCGAGGGCGGCCATCCTACAGGCGAACGCTCGCTACTCACGCCCTGGCCGCCCTGGCGGACCACGTCGACGTGGCGTGTAGGTTTCGTTCTTGGTGACACCGTTCGTGTCCACAAACGTGAATCTTACGGAACCATCCGCAGCAACCGTGTAGCTGACAGTGCCCGGTTTCCCTCTAACCTCATACGTCAACCGAAAACTGCCCGGCTTCACCTCGACGAAGTCCGTGATCTTGGCGTCTCGTAACGGACGCAGATCGGGGCGTAGCGGTTCGGCGCGCGGCTGAGGATCAACCTGCCCGCCACGCTCGGTCACCTCGCCATGAAAACCACCGTTCAGATACGGGTAGGCTTTCGTGGCGTGGTAATGATAACGCCCCTGCGAATCCTCGTGGCCGTTGAACTCATCGAGACCCGTGACCTTGGAGCCGTCCGGTTCTTCATATCCATAGATCGGGTAACCATCGAGCGCATAGGCAATGGGCAAACTCTTACCGACCGCCTTCTGCAGGTGGACGGGGGCAATGTGATAGTGGTAATCGTCAGCTCGGCCACAGTGTCCGCCAAACTCATCGAGTTCCCCGAACAGAAAGGAATCGTCTCCACGATTATTGAGCGGGTTGAAGATGGGGACACCGTTCGCGGCCAGCGCGATGGCACCTCTAAGAAAGTTGTCCTGAGTCGACTGCGGATTCCGAGCGGGGACCGGATGCAGCGGGATCCGCCACGCGTTGTCACCGACATAAGACTGAGCCAACGGGACCTGCTGCTGCCACGCGGTGATACCAACCATCATCCGATGATCGGGAATCCCCTTCGATTCGACATAAAAGAATTTCTCGTCCCAGCGACTGCGGATCGCCTTCGTCTTCACGAACGCCTCAAACGTCTTCGCAATGTCAGGCATTGGGGTCCCCTTGGCACGCGGCTGCTGAGCGTTCAGTTGAGCCAATAACAACGCCATCTCGTTCGCGGCAAACAATTCTGCAACCGGTTGATCTCCCGCATTCTGAACGAGATTAAGGATCCGTGAGGCGGCATCGGGCGCCTGTGTTGTCGACTTCCGGTGTGAGCGCCCAGGGTGCGCACTGGCCACAGAGTTCACCAAGAGTGCCACCAACAATCCACTCAGAACCATCGTTATGCGGAACATCCAGGATTCCTATCAGTCGAATTGGGCAGGGACCGGAGAAATCTCACCCCCACAGTCGCCCGACAGTCGGGTACATCCACGCGACTGTCGGCAGCGTCGATCATCCAGAGAATGGCCCGGAAAGGAAAGTCCGGATTCAAGAAACTGACAGCACGCTTCAGAACACCCACCGCCGATCGCGTGGATCCATAAAAGTGTTGTTTCAATCCGTTTCCTCGTATAGCATTTAAGCACGTCACCCAGCTCGTGGTAATTTGGATATTCAGCGGTCTGTAGACCTCACACCTCGAAATACTGTGCCATGTGGAACTCCGATCCATATCAGGGATCCAGATTGCGGTGGGCTCTGATTGGCTTCGCAGTGTGCGCCGCGCTGCCTGTAGCATATGGTGCGTACGGCATTCTCCACGACTGGGCCTACTGCTGGGCCGTATCAGCCCCTGGGACAGGGACGTGCGGCATGGGAGTGATGTTGTCGTTGGTCATGATTCTTGCCGTCGGTCCGCTTTGCGGGATGATCGGTGCTGCATTGGGATGGGTCGCCGCCACGCTTTCCATTCATTAAAGGACTCATTGCCAAAGTGATCACCGCGACCAATTTCACAATTGCATGGCATGAGTGTGTGAGATTGAATTGGGGTCGGGGGTTCAAATTTCAAAATTGGCTGGTCACACCGTTAGCGAAGTATGAGTTGACTTCAGGCCAATTTTGAAATTTGAACGCCCGACCCCGCTTTTCGAATTCTTCACGCTGTGATTGTTAAGCCAGTTTTCGAAGCGACAAATGAGCAAACTCGGGCGATATGTGGAAGCCATTACCCTTTCGCCGACAGAAGTCATCTAATCGCTGGGCAGGAAGGGACAACATTGATCACCACTCGGGTCTCATTGGCTATCGTCGTCTCACTGCTGAGCCTAGCTGTTGCCAGCGATATCGCTGGCATCGCGATTGGTGGCCCCTTCACTGCAGATACCTACTACTTGCCGCTTCGCGACCTTGACCTCGGGGAATCGCGGAACGCGATAGAGACGGCCATCATCAAGACTCATACAGACGCAATGGTCTGGCAACACAGCATCTTGCTTGTCATTCATGCACTCGCCCTGGCAGCGGCAGTGATCGCGTCTAAGAGCATTAGCCCCCCCAGGAGAACTGAATGAACGACTACATACTCTTGATGCACAACGACGCTCGCGAATCTTCTGGTGCGGAAACGAATGCGGCCTGGGGCAGATACATAGAAGCACTGCAACAGTCCGGTCGGTTCCTGGGTGGCAGTGCCATGGGGGGCGGCAAGTGCTATGCTCGGTCGGGAACACCCCGGGAGATTGCCGCACATCTCACCGGTTTCATTCGCGTCCAAGCCGAGAATCTCGACGCCGCGCAAAAATTCCTGGAGGGAAATCCGGTGTTCGAAAATGGGGGCACCGTTGAGATCAGGGAATTACCACCGAGTTGAACCACATTGGCGATCGCTGGCATACATGGCCTTCATCTATTTCTGGTGGTGTTGTTCAATATCACATGGAAAACTCCGCAGTCCACTGGAACCTCTGGCACCCGGGCACCCGCCTAACCACCAGTTTCAGGTGTGCCGCGGTCGGGTGTGAAGGTAATCTCCGTCCGAATCGAGTCGAATTATGCCCTATAATAAAGCGAGCGCAATCTGGCCAAATGATGACGACTGCTTTTTCCGCGATCGAGAGATCCGCAGGCTCCGACAAAGTGGTCCACACTGTGTCTCGACCGTCTTGGCGATGCTCACGGACCAAGTTCCCGAGGTGTTTCAAGGAACCGTGAATACTCAAGATCCCGTTTCATGGTCTGCTGCGCTGCGTGATTTCGGGTTGAAGCTGGCATACTGCCCGACCGACGTTCGCAAGCTGCGATACTATCTTCCCGATCTCTTGAAGTTAGACGATCTCTTTACGCTCAGTTACTATTCTCCGACCGATTCCACGATCCTTGCCGATCCAAACAGCAATGGATGGATCTGTGGTTCGCACATTGTCATTCTGCACAGATCGAACATCATTGATCCTGCGACTGGAAGTTGCGTGAACATCGGCGACCATGACTGCGTAAACCATTTCACCAAACGCATATTCCGCGTTGTACCGGCCGATCACGAACGCGGTCTATGAGTTCAGCCTGCCCCTGACCGCTCTTCGTCAAACATCACGGTAGAGACTCACGGATCTGAAGCGCCGCTCTTGATCTGCTGCAGCAGTTGAATCACGCGGTCCTCGGCGATGCTCATCGGATGCGATAGCGACTTCTGCCACATTTCTTTCAGGCGTTTTGTCGCGGTGGTGCTGTCGCGCGTCCATTCGTCGACGAATTTGCCCTGCTGAATATCGTCCACCAAAAAGCTGCGCGCCTTCGCTTTGATTTCGTCGTTGAGCAGCGTTTCTGCTCGCGTCAGGGTGCCGTATTGGCTGGTCGTCGAGTGATACTTCATCTGTTTGAAGAACCCGTAGTCGGCCATGAGCTTCATGATTTCCGATGCCTCGCTGGAGGCATAGAGGACTATGATGACATGCTCTGGCGGATAACCGTTCGCCACCGCCAGCTCAAAACAATACACCAGCCACGCGGCCAGTCCCGACCAGACGACCTGTTCTGTGTATAAGTTGAGTTCGGCTTCGCCCCGGAACGACGATTCGAAGACCCCGACGCGAGTCAGTCCCATTCCTTTGCATAACGCCAGCGTGAGTTCGCGGGCCGTTCCGGTCGCGTCATTTTCGACGGCAAACTGCCCGACCACGCCGCTACCCCCTTCGAAACGCGTGCGGACTACATTGCCGGGCATGATGGGGGCGATCATGATCCAGTTCACATCCTGGGGCGGATGGATCAGCCCGTAGCCGACGTTGTACCCACTGCCCCAGCAGAGCGTTTTCCCGGCCGCGATCCCGGGGGCGATTTGAGAATCCCAGATTTCCGGCATGCATTCGTCGGTTGTGAGGACCAGCAGGATCTCGCCGGCCTGGGCGGCGGCGGGGAGTTCCAGCGGAGTAAAGCCGTCTTGAATGGCCAACTGGCGGTATTCATCGTCTCGATTACCCACGATGACATGTACGCCGCTGTCTCGCAGATTTAGCGCTTGAGCGCGTCCCTGATTTCCATAGCCGAGGACTGCTACGGTCCGGCCTTTGAGGGGTTCCAGCGAAACGTCGGCGTCTTTGAACAATTGCATAATCGATGAATCCTGATCGAGTGGAGAGATTACTGAACATAATCGGGGGCTTCGCGGTCGAGAATTCGCCGGATGGCAGCCAGATGACGTTCGGCGAACGATTGGTCCGCGATGAATTGCTGATACGTTTTCTGACTGATGGCGTCGTTGACGATCTTGAGCGGTCGCTGCGTCGACTGCGCCAGCACCTGGACGACACAGGCACGTTCGAGATAGTACAAGTCGTCGAAGGCCACGGCGATACTCGAACCGACAACCACCACGCCATGATTGGCGAGGAACAGAATGCGCTGATCCCCCAGCTTTGAGCAGATACGATCGCCTTCCCCGCTGTCGAGAGCCAGTCCCTGGTAATCGTCATCGTAGGCCACGTCGTTGTAGAAGCGGAGCGAATTCTGGCAGCACATTTCCAGGCGGCCCCGTTCCACCGAAGTCAGCGCCGTGGCGTAGGGCATGTGGGTGTGCATGACGCACCGCGCCCGCGGCATCTTGTAATGAATCCGCCAATGAATGAACAACGCCGTCGGTTCCACCTGCCCCGACCCCTCGACAACCTGGCCCGTATCACTGACGAGCAGCAGGTCGCTGGCCTTCAGCTCCGACCAGTGAACGCCGAATGGATTGATTAAAAAGTGATGCTCATCAACGATGCAGGAATAATGGTTGCAGATCCCCTCGCTCAATCCGAGGCGATGCGACCAGCGAAAGGCAGCGGCAAGATCACACCGTGCGGCATGGTTGTCAGTCGACATGATTTCCTCTAGTCGTCTCAGGAGTTCGGTCCAACTCGATCGGTGCCAGGTTACGCGTCCGGGGATGATTCCGGCTTGTCCTCGGCGTCGATCCAGAACCACATGATGGCACCAAAGATACAAAAGGCGCTGGCAATCCACAAACTCTTGTCCCAGCCAAACTGTTCGCCAATGTGCGGTGTCAGGACCGGGGCGATGATTCCGCCGGAATTGCCCCCGGTATTAAAGATTCCCGCCGCGGTGCCGCCATGCTGGCGGCCCGATCTGACCGCGATGGTCCACATCGGACCTTCGCACATGCCGATGCCAGCCAGGGCCAGCATGAACCAGAACAGGACGACATTTGGTTCTTGGGAATAACCTCCGAAGAGGACGCAGACTGCGCTGATCAACAGCCCCATTATCGGAACCAGGGCGAGGGGCGAAATGGGCATCCGGTAACGTGACAGATGACGGATGAGGTATCCTCCCAGAAACATCCCCACGGCCATCGACAGCAACGAGATCGTCGAATACGTGCGGCTGGTTTCCTTGGAGAGATGCAACGTATCGGAATAATAGTGCTCGACCCAATAAAAAAACACGAATTGAAAATACCCGACGGCCGAATAACTGATCGTCAGGCACACCAGATTCCTGTCCTTCAGTAACTCCAGCGTTGACGACAATGTGCTGGCAGGTGCGGACTTCGCTACAGCGTGAAGGCCGGCGGCGTCTGGCAAGTCCTCTTTTTGTTCCGAGGGCGGGAATTCGGTGGCGAACAAACGCCAGGCGCTGATGACGACCAGCATCATCACACCCGCGATGACGAATGCCTGCGGCCAGCCAAACTCGTCCATCAGCCAGCCGAACAGATAATACGTGCTGGAGATTCCCAGCAGTGCCGCCGCGGTGACCAGACCGTTGGCGAGCGGTTGTTCCGCCAGCGGCATCCAACGCGACACAACGCGCGAGGCACCGGGATGCAGCGGGCAACTGGAAATCCCTGCGATGCCGCGGATCACAATCAATCCCGCCAGCACGCTGCTGCTCACGGGAAACAGCGAGACCGCTCCCGACAAGGCCTCCAGCAGGGCGAAGCTGAACCCCATGATCGCCAGAGCTCGGACAGCCCCGACGCGATCAATCAACCAGCCTCCGGGAGTCATAAACATTGTGTACATCAAGATGAATGAACTGTACACAAACCCCATCTGCGTGGTCGTGAACCCGTACTGACTCATCAGTCGCTCCGTCCCTGCGACGGAAATACTCATGCGGTTAAAATGCGCCATGAAGGCGATCAACATGAGGAATGCCAGGATTCCCCAGCGTCGGGCAACAACCGATGATCGACTGCCGTCCGCCGGACTGCCCGCTGTATGGTGGTGACCAGAGTGGCGGCTCAACGGGTCGATCGGGCTGTCGTTCATTCCGGGCTCCTCACTCAGGTAAACGCTGCGTCTGGTCGAACGAAATGGGTCGAGATAAGGCGACGAGTCAATTGTTTGGCGATGCAATCCGACGGAGTTCGATCCGGTCGTCGTCATTCATATTGAACAACGCAATTGTCCCGCGTCCAATCGGCGTCAGACCAACGATCAAATCTCCCTGCGCCGCAAAATGTTCGTCCCAACGCTGAGTGCGAGGGTTAAACAATGGGACGAGTAGACCATCGACTTGAGTGGCGAGATTGGGTCCCTTATGGAAGTTACACCAATGGCACGCGAGACAAGGATTGGACGCGTCGTCTGTGCCTGCACGCTGCTTGGAGATCACGTGTTCGATATGGAATGTGACGAGGGGCAATTCATCCTGATGGAATCCGCAGTATTCACAGCGGTTTCCTGCGCGGAGACGAACCAGACGGCGTAGTGCGGCATCTATCGCCATTTATTTGCTCGGAGTGGCGGCGGAGATCACCGAACGAGCCTTAGCCTGTAGCAATCCAATAAAGTTGATCGCTCTAACGTACGTTTCATAGTCCGACCGCTCGGCGTCGGACAGCGTGCCTTCAGTGGATTTCTCGGCAAGTTCATCCAGGATCTGTTGAACCTGCGGTGACGCTCTCAATCCCGCGATTCGACGCGCCACGTCCGGCGTCAAGCATTGGCTGACGGGATCAAAAAGTTCATCGAGAACGGCGGAAGACGAGTTCATAGGGATATTCTACCACGATTCTCGGCCTAAGTGTATCCGTTTTTCGCGAAGAAGTGACGTCACGAAATCGTGTCGCGTCACGGTGTTCTGCGGGTGGAAATCTCGTCTAACGGCCCTATTTATCCCTCGTTCGATCTATTATTTTTCGTTGGCAAACTCGAACGTGAACGATCAACTTGCCACATTCTGTGGATACGCAGACAAAATAACTACAAACCATCGATCTATGTAGCATCGGCATGAGTCACTTATAATCCGGCTCGGGTTATCGATAGGCTCATATTGCTCGCGAACGCTTGGAGTGCTCGATGGATCAATCAGTCTCTTCCCACAGCAGCTCGGTTCTCTCATGTTTCCATTTCTGGCTGGGCATGATTTCCATCATTATGATTTGCTTCCCGGCGACCCAACCCGCTTGTGCGGCCGATAGTGTGGAGGTTCAAGATGTGGTGGCTCGTTATACCGCTCAAAGAAATCGCCTGAACACTCTCAAGGCCGTTGCACGGATTACAGTCCTCCATGATGGGAAGGGACCGATCGCGCCAGCCGCCGCAAAGTGGCATGTCGAGGTTGAGTTACAAGATTCATCGCGACAGAGCCGTGTGCGAACGTCTCACAACAAAGAAAATGGCAGCCAGGAAGAAACGGACCTCTACGCGGATTACTCGACTGGCAAGCTTCACATTGAGAGAGACGATCCGAGGATAGGGCAGTATGGAACCATCGAGCCCCCCGTGGGAACTGGCGGTCGGATCCGTCTGAGTCACGACTTGAAACCCTGGCTCCTGTTAAGTTTTCCTCCGATGTTCGATCCACGCTTGAGTGTCCAGGATCTGCTAACCTACTCCACAAGTCCGCCCAAGGCATCAACGACCGCTGACGGAAAGGTCCGCCTTGACGTTGGCTGGCCCTCAGATGCGTCGATCCCGTCTGCGAAGATCATGACAGGGCGCCTGGCAATTGTGTTCGACCCAACCAAGAATTACACGGCCGTGCAAGTGGAGAAATCCTACCGCTACCTCGACGATAAGAAGCCGGTTGACCCCAATCAACCTTTCCCCTGGCTTCACCGCGTCACGGTGACAAAATGGGCGTTCGACAAGACATCCGGAATTCACATGCCAATGGAAGTCGATATCGAGAGTTTTTCCGTTGATGCCCAAAGTGCCAAGACCCTCGTCTATCGGGAGTTGGTCACGGTGGTTGATTTTCAGATCAACAAACCTCTGGAAGATGGGTTGGGATTTCGATACGAGGGTGGCACGATCGTTCACGTTATGGGAAGCAAAGATGGGTCCATTGCCGACAAATATGCTGTGTACCGCCCCGACGGCACTCCGGCCGCAACGTTTGAAAACCAAGGCGATGCTGCGACTTACCAGGAGAAATACCTCGGCAACAAAAAAATGCGACCAGACAAGCGATAATGGGATCTGCCAGGCCACGCAGACAGCCGGGGTCGATTCGTAGCCCCGGAACTGGATGGTCCAGCGCCCGGCCGACACGCGTTTGAGAATGCCGGTCCGAGTAACAGTTGTCCCGTCTTCCGTCGTCAGGGCGAGGAACAGGTTGCCTCGCGGCGTCACCGAAGGTACGACAATGATTCGGAAGCAAGTTGGTTCTGACCACGATCGAGTTCATCGGCCATCATTTCACCTCGCCGCAGGCATGTAGTGCGAGTATGGCAAATGCGTTGCCAGCGTTAGTAATGCGATGTTGGGTGTGCCAGCCTTGCGAGGGCGTGAACCAGCGGCCGCTGATCCGCTGGTTGCTCTTGAGCCAGGCAATGCCGCGCCGCAGTGAGGGAGCTGCGGCCGGTTCGCCGACCTGGCGCAAGACGAACAAGCTGAGTCCGGTGGCATATCCGTCGCTGGCCAGAGAGGTTCGATAGATCTTGTCGCGACCGACATAGACCAGAAACGACTCGCCGTGCCCAGGTTCACTACGAGCCATGCGCGCCGCATCCGTTTGTCGTTCCGGTTCGCGACTGTTCTCAGTCAGCGTGGCCAGCGACCAGCCTCCGTCCGGTCGCTGGGCCGCTTTCAGTTCGTCGATCCACAGCACCCGTTGTTCATCGCTGACGACGTCCTGCAGGCAACTGCTCAGCCAGAGGAGCATGATTCGCTGGTGCAACGTCCACGCCGTGTGGCGCTTCAGGTACTGGCGAACTGCTGTCAGGCCGCGTTGAGCTTGTGGAGTTTTCGCATAGTCGTCGGGCGCAAGCGCCGTGGCGAGTGCCGCGAGGGTCACTCCGTAATGGTTGTCGGACTTTAGCGGCGGAGTATCGCGGAATGGCCATTCCCAACTTCCGTCGTCGCGTTGCAGCGTCCACATGCGGTCGAGTTCTTCGCGAGTTCGCGGATGGAGCTTGCCCGTTGTCGCTCGATCGTGCAATGCCAGGGCGGTGGCAACTTGAATGGTCACGGCGGTGATTCCATCCTTCGGCAGCTTCGGCTCAGGTTCCAGTTTCTGAGCAACGATGTCTTCGAAGAACTGCCGGACTTCAGGTGGCTCTGGCAAAATGCCGGCGAGTACCGGCCGCGCCATGAGATAGGGCGGCAGCGTATGGCAGGCGGCACATTGCCTGGTCTTCTGCCAATGCAGTGCTTCGATATCCAGAGCGACCGCCGCGCGCTGGAGCGAGAACTCCGTCGCCTTCGGTTCATTCTCCAAGATCGCCGAGGGTTCCGGAACGGATTGCAACGTATAGGGTTCGTCTGCCAACAGTCCGCCGACGATACTGACCCCTGTCAACAGAAACACAAGGAACCAGATCGGCGATCCACGATAGAACGCGACCGTTGTTGGATGGCGAAATCCGGCAGGTCGAAACATTGCAGCGAATCGCGATGCGAAAAACTGTACGCAAGACATGACGGCCTCGGGGGGAATTGTTCTTGGTTCCCAGACAGTCCTCACATGTTAACAGAAGACCGCGTGCGTTCTTCGAATTTGCTCTCTTTGAATTCTTTGATTTCTTAGACCGAACGTCGTCGTCCGTAAGATGGGCACTCCTGCCCGTCTTTGAACCCGAGACACACCACATGCAAACGGGCAGCAGTGCCCAGCATCTTCGACATCTTCGACATCTTCGACCGCAGGTCTTCATCAGTAGGATGGCGGCCCTCGGCCGTCTCCGGGTTAGCTCGGATTATTCATGGGTCAATCTGGATCTTGCACAACTATCGGCGTCACAAAGGAGTTGGGGCCATCTTGCCCAAAACACCGCGCAAATCAGCCGGAACGCGCTAGCGTCCGGTTTCTACGGGAATGGTTCTAACCGTGGGCTAGCGCCCAGCGGCTGATGAATCATCCGAGTTCGGCAACCCCCGTAGAACGGGTCTCTATGCTCCTTCGAGGCGCCCCAGCCCGCAGCATCTTCGACATCTTCGATATCGCTGACCCCATGTCTTCGTCCGTAGGATGGGCGCTCCTGCCCGTCTTTGAACCCGCGACACACCACATGCAAACGGGCATCAGTGCCCAGCATCTTCGACATCTTTGCCACCTTCGACATCTTCGACGTTACGTCTTCATAAGTAGGATGGCCACCCTCGGCCGTCTCCGAGTTCGGCATGCACAAATACAGACGGGCAGGAGTGCCCATCTTACAGTCCGGACACGCGCCAAGCTGGGTGCTCCCTTCGCACTCTTTAAATTCTTCAATCTGTCTTTAATCTACTCTCCACTCACTCCCATCAACTCTCTCGCCGCAGGCGCACCATCGGCGCCCCCGAACAGCCGCGCAGGGTGACTCCGCCGCCGCACCGGATTGCTGATGCTCAGTCGCCTTCTACGGCAACCGGCCCCGAGTCCTGGTCAGCCTTCAGGATGTCGCCTCAAAGCCGAAATCTTCCCACTTTCCACGCTGTCCCGCATCCGCCATTCCTCGTCAGTACAAACCACCCTTCGATCATACAACTCTGCGTTAATCTCACCAAATTCAAATGGATTTCGCAGTGCATCCCGGAGGGGATGCCAGATATTAGCCGGTGGTTGAGGAGCGAAGCGACGACACCGCCGGACATTGTCCGCGATGGAAACCGATCCTGAAGGGATCGCAGAGTATTTCCAATTGACACATTTCAAGGACGTTCCCTCTGGCATCCCTCCAGGAGGCGTCCCTGAGGGTGATCTAACCGGTGGTGTCGTCGCTCCGATT
>CAMAVF010000172.1 GCA_945861445.1 Planctomicrobium piriforme
TGTCCATACTCAGTTGATGAGCCATCGTGGTCGCCTTCGGGTGTTTCTGGAGAACAGAAACACGCCAAGGAACTACAACGGCTCCCTTGATTCAACTGGTATCGTTTGAAGCGCCAATCACTGGTATCGTTTGGGCGCCAACTGACATCTCTCAAAATGCTGATCGGCAATTTCGATGATTTCCAAGGTGCTGGACAGTATGGCGAGAACCTTGAAATCTTAGGCCGTGCTATTGAGCATCTAAGAAACGATGTCAAGCGATTTACTGACCGATTGCTGGCATTGGAAAGTCAGCTTATTGTCAGCGGTCAAGACAGAGTTCTCAGACTGTTGAATGGGCCGCACAGTGTCGTCTGCAAGGGCAATCTGCCCGAACCCTATTCGCGGCACGACTCATTCTCTCAAGCGGTGTTTCGATTCGCTTGGCGGACATTCCAGTCACTGCCCTGGCGTGATGATGAGGTTCGCATGGCAGCAATGACCGACAGTCGTGCCCCAGGATCCGCACTTCCCGCGGTCGATTATGAGTATCTGTTTAAGGTTGAATCGCTTGAGAATTCGGTGATCACCACACGCGAATCCTTCGACATCAATATCGACACCGGTAACGATATCGACACCGGCAGAGTCTACAAAACCAACTCCAGACCTGTCCGGGTATTGCCAGCCTATCGGCAGGTGCGTGAAGACGTGCTCAAGACCAGATTCGATACTTCCGAACTCGAATTGCTTTTGAGGCGTGAGTATGCAGCCGTGGCCGATGCAACCGGAGGGGATCAAGATAATCCAGATTGGACACGTGAGCGTAAGCCCGGGACCTGGCAGAAGATTCTTGGAAAACTACTGCCTGATTACGATGGTAAACCACTCCCAAAACAAACGTGGACCAATTGGACGACCAGTCAGAATGGGAACCCCCCGAAATATATCACTAAGGCCGGAAAGTCACCCGCAACCAAGATGATTCTCCGCAGTTGCCTGCCATCTGGATATTGCGACGACCCGAAATAGGAACCAAAAAAAGAACCAGTTCGGACCATAAAGAACCAACGGGCTTCAAGCGCACTTCCAAGCTCTGGAAGTGCGCTTTTTCATTGCCATAATCCCGCATCGGTCAGCAGTTTTCAGTTTAGACAATGCTCTTTTGCGGGAGTTCAGACAATGACTACAGCCACACTCGACGCCGATCTATCGGCAGAATTCAAGATCGATCCAGCGACGGAAAAGCTCGTTATCCCTCGCGAAGAAATTGAGCGACAGACCGGCCGTCGCATCAGTCCACCGACTGAGTGGCGCTGGGGCAATCGCGGAGTGAACGGCGTTCGCCTGCCCCGGGTACTCTGCGGCAATCGCTGGCTGACCACTGCTGCAGCCGTGGCGTGGTTCATTCGTCGGCAGACGCTCTCGCGGGCCATCCCCCAAGAATCAACGGGCCGGTCAGAGGCGACATCGAGCAAGCTTCAAGCCGCGGGGCTGCTTTAGGCCATCAACGAAACAACCCCGGTTTGCGGCCGGGGTTATCCCTTGATCCTTCCGTCTCGCCCCTACCAACCACGGAAAAGCGAGACCCATCGCGTGAGGTTCAATTATGGTCGTGTCGACCGATGCAATCAAGACCAGCAGATCGAACTGGCCGGCGATCGCCGAGGGCCTCCATGCCGCGGCCCTCAAGTTGCGCGATGAATGGAAGATCTCGCAACCCGATCTGAACGCGACTCCGCGGTGGATGCGGCCGCGCGTCACTTATGCCATCAAGCACGGTGTCTTGCCCAAGCCGTTTATGCCGCTGTACGGCGGTTGGTGGGCAATGCGGCACGTCCTGAATCATCTCGGCAGCGAGTGGGCCGATCACTACGGTCGTGTGATTCAAGAGGACGGATCGCAAATTCTGGTTTCTGAGCCATATCAACTTTTAACCCGCGGGTACGAGCAATTAGAGGAATTTTGCTGGACGCTGGGACTGTCGTATAAGGTTGAGGCGAGGAGCTGGTGGTGCCCGGGTCAGACGTTGAGAATTGTCATCTGGGAGGGCTCGTCTAATGGTTGATATCGCCACCGAGCCGGCCGGGTTGGGCCTGGATGACATCGAGCTCGACACATCGGGCCGCTACGCGCAGGCATCGCCCGCGGCGGGGTATCCTGCGCAACAATCAAAGTGGCTGCAGGTGTCGAATCTTGATCCGTGTGCAATCTGCGGCAGCAAGCGGAAATGCACAAAGACCGACGATGGTTCGATCGCCAAATGCACCAAGATTGTCACTGGCTCGTTTAAGTCAACCACTGATGACGTGGGGCCAGCGCATTACCACCAACTGAAAGAGAACTGGCCAATCCCAACATGGTTGCTGCCAGAAGCTCCGGCGGAAACTCCGCTATCGGTTTCTCCACTTGATCGGCCGTTATCCTTCGGTTCAGACTTCGTTCACAAAGTCTACGCCACGTTGTTGAGCACGTCGCGCACCATTGAACCGCATCACATGGCAGACCTCAAAAGGCGGGGGCTGACTGAAGAGCAGGCGTTGAATAACGGCTATCGGACGATCAATCGTAATATCATTCAGAACCTGGCCGGGTTCATTCTTCGACAATTCGGCGACGATGTTTACAAGGTCCCCGGGTTCTCGAAATGGCCGGACGGCAGACCGAAGATTTACTACCCGCACATCAAGACCCCCAGCGAAGCGGTACAAGTTCAGCCCGTTCTGCTGGTGCCAGTTCGGAACGCTGCAGGTCAAATCTTGGCTATCAAAATCAGGATCGACGATCCGGATTGGGATGGGGCAAAGTATCTATGGTTGTCGTCTGCGAAGACCGGCGGGCAGAAAGCAAACTCCGCGGTTCATGTCCCCAAGGGCACGCCAGCCGTCTGCGAGTCGGTGCGCGTCACTGAAGGCGAATTGAAGGCTGATGTCTGCTTCGCCCTGGATGATCACCCGATTATCTCAATTCCCGGTGTTTCATCACACGCGAAAGCGATGGCTGTTCTCACAGCACTTGGCGCGAAACATGTGTCAATCGCGTTCGATGCCGACTGCCGAACCAATCGCGACGTTGCGAAGGCACTTCGGAAGTTCTACCGATCGCTGATCAAAGCGGGGTTCGAAGTCAGTATTGAGCATTGGGACATTGAAGACGGCAAGGGCCTGGACGATCTGCTGGTTGGCGGCAAAATCCCAAACATCGCGACGGGGCAGGAGGCAGAAGACCTGCTTGCCGAGATTATGAAATCTGCTGGCGTGGATTCGAAGGAAACCTTGCCCGAAGGCGGTGAAGAATCGGACGCCAAGCGGCCACTGAAGCCGAAGATTTACTGCCTGTTTGACGAGATGGAAGTCAATAACATGGTTGAGGGGTATCTGTCCAAGGTCCCCACAATCTTTCAGCGTGGTTGCGTGCTGGTCAAAGTGGTGCGCGGGTCCAAACCGTCCCCGGGTATTGTTCGGTCTGCGAACGCTCCCACGATTCAGGCCATTCCCGAAGCTGGGTTGCGGGAGATCCTGTCCAGCATCATCACGTTCGAAGATATGGGCAAGGAAGGGCCGGAGATTGTCAGGGTTCCCGGCCATGTCACCAAGGCACTCCACCAGCGCGGAGAATGGGAGAATGTCAGGCCACTGGAAGCGGTTGTGAGCTATCCAGTTATCCGAGCCGATGGAAGTATTGCGAGCACTCCAGGCTACGATCCAGCGACGGGGCTATTTCTGTTTGTTCCCGAGGGTCTGGTTTCGGTTCCCGACGCTCCGACATTTACGGATGCGCAAGCGGCACTTGTGCTGTTACGTGAGTTGGTCGCTGACTTCCCATTCCAGTGTCCCGGGTATCTCACTTGCTGGCTGGCGATGTTGTTGACGCCGCTTGCCCGGTATGCGTTCGGCGGGCCTACGCCACTGTTCATGATCGATGCCAACACGCCTGGCAGCGGCAAGACACTCTTGGCTGAGATCTTTTCCAAGACAGTCACCGGCGACGATTTCGCGAAGCTCGCACCATGCCGGGAAGATGACGAGATGCGAAAACGGATCACATCCATTGCCATGCGGGGAGATCCGTTGATTCTGCTGGACAACGTGGCCGGAGATCTTGGCAGCCCGAGTTTCGACGCGGCCCTGACCTCCACCAGTTGGACGGATCGCATTCTGGGAGCAAGTCGCCAAGTTACGCTGCCCCTCTACTGCGTCTGGGTTGCCACCGGAAACAACATCGTCCTGGCTGCCGACACCACACGGCGCGTCTGCCATATCCGATTGGTCAGCCCAGAAGAGCGACCCGAGGAGCGTACAGGCTTCCGGCATCCCAACATCTTGGAACATGTCGCGCAGCATCGATCAGAGTTGTTGTCAGCGGCCCTAACGATCCTGGCGGCATACTTCCGGGCCGGCCGTCCAAAGGTCCCCATGAAACAGTGGGGCAGTTTCGAGGGTTGGTCCAGTGTCGTGCGGCAAGCCCTGATCTGGCTTGGGGAACCTGACCCCGCGGAACTGCGGAAAGAACTCATTGAGAACAGCGACAGCAATTCCAACGCGTTGCACGACCTGATTGCAGCCTGGCAGGCTTACGACAGAGACAGCGACGGAAAGACCGTTACCGACGTCTTGAACTTCATGCATGAATTTGATGCGGAGGGTGATCCGAAGGGTTCAACCGACAGAGACCTCCGCATGAAAGTGCGCAACGCGGTCTCGCAAATCTGCAACACGTCCACAAGTAAGCCGCCCTCCGCTGTGTCGTTTGGGAAGTTTATGAAGAAATTTCGAGGCCGGGTAATTGGCGGGAAATGCTTCGACTACAGAGAGAACGGGGACAAGGTAAAGGTCTGGAAGGTATTGGAGGCCAAAAAGCCGGAGATAGCGGCGATACCGGAGATATTTTGACCCCTTACGCGTGCGGAAAACTACTGTACTAAGCATCGTTCACATGTGTGAAGGTTACTAAGTACACCATATTTTCCAATATAGCAAGGGTGCCAACATCTCCGGAATCCCCGTTATCTCCGGAAACCAGAACGCATCAAGAATTGAGCATGAGAGAGGAGTCGATCGTGAGTAAGCGAAGCCAACGCAACAAGCGAACGTCCGAGAGCCGCGCGGCTGATCGATACGCCCGGGCCTTGGCAGACATCAGCGCGACCCCGTCAACGTCACAGCACAGTCAGCAAGGCCGGTCAACGCCAGCGCGTGGAAGGGAAGCCCAACATCAACGGCAACAGGCCAAACGGTAGGGGCAGCAGCGACCGAAAGACGGGGGCCGGACGCGACGTAAGTCCTTACAAGAAAAGGGTGGGTCCTCCCAGCCGTTCCAGAAAAGCACGCGGGGCTGGCTCCCAGCTGATTTTACACGAAATCAACTTTTTTCTGGGGGCACTACAGCAGACGGGGTGAGTTTTTGAGGTGGGACCGACCCGCAATATCGCCAAACGTGATGTTTTCCAAGTGTTGAGGCCAATTTTATCCGTCTGCCGTCAATCTCGTTTACCTGTAGCGTCGGCATCGTAGGGGGCTGTGAATGGGAAGCAAGTCAACACCGACAGAGGGCAAGGTCCCAAGCATTTCGGCCCTGGCTCGCGCCTGCGGTGTGGCTCGCACCACGGTTCAAGCCTGGCAGGCGGATCCAGAGTTTCCCGGGCAGATGGACGGCGGCGGGTTTGATGTGTTCGAAGTCGGGAAGTGGAAGGGGGCGAAAGAGGAGGCCAAGAAGCCGCGGTTGAGTGGAGATGAGGATCCGTTGTTGGCCAGCGGCGACTCACCCGGGCTGGAAAGATATCGGATGGCCAAAGCACAGATGGCCGAACTGGACTTGGGTTTGCGGCAGGGGCAGTTGCTTCCGGTGGAGATGCTTGACGTTGGACTGACGGCGTTGACCGATGCCTATCGACGCGGCATTGAAACTGCCCAACGGCTGTACGGTTCTGAGATCATTCCGATTTTCGAGGAGTCCTTTGCCCGGGGGAAGGATGTGATCGATCAGCATTTCGGGAGTCATGTAATCGAGGAGGGGGAAGCGGATGAGACAACTGACGGTGCGTAAACGACCGATGCCGGCGGCGAAGCGTCAGCGGCTGTTGGCGATGTTCTTGGAAAGTCTTAAATCGATCTTGCCCGGCTCGAAAGCCGGCGAGACGAAACCAACAGAAACGAAAGAGGAGAAATCGAAATGAGCACAGCAACAGCAACGAAGCCGGATGTTCGGATGCCAGCCGTCGCCACAGCGGACCAATACGAGACGATGGTCACTCGGGGCCTGTGGGGGGCCTGGCCATCTCAGTTTGACGCGCAGGCGGTTCTGACCGAGTCCGGGAAATCAAAGGGCGATTTGGTTCGCGATGTTCAGGCGGCGAGGGTTGCGGCTGGTTTGCCTCCGCTGGTGCCGGTGGCCACTGCCCTGCAGGTCAAGCCGGCGGCTGCCCTCCACGGTCTCGACGCGATCGACGGGACCCATGCCACCCAGGATCATCGCGGCATTCAGCAAAGCGTCGATCCAGGACAAGCGCCCGAAATAGTGATAGCCGCACACACCCATGCCCAAGGCGGCCGCGATGATGCCCCCGGCGATGGCTCCAAAAAACAGCAACCTGCGGATGAAGTCACGCAGCGGAGCCAGTTCGTCTGTCTTACTTTCGAAACCCATGTTTGGTGGACCCAACAATGGTTTGCTGATCGATCAGCGGACGAGATTGTTGCCTGATCATACACCGTTTGGAAAGGAATATGTTATTTCGCATGGTGTCCGAAAGTGGCGGTAGCGCTTACACTTGCAGTCTACGACCAGTACTCGGCCAACTTTGAATTGGGGAGCCACTGCGTCAGGTATTCACGCGAGCGCGGAATACGTTCGACTCTGGAGAGTCAGGCGACGAGCGGGACAATACGGAGATGCTGCTTTGATTACGAAGATCACGGGAAAACTGGTCAATCTGAATGCGACCGAGGCCACATTGAGTATCGGCGCCTTCGAATACGAGGTGTTCATCCCCGACTTTGTGCGTCGCCAGTTGCAATCAAAGATCGGCGAGGAAGTCAGCCTGCGGACCATCGAATACCTCGACGGCAACCCGCAACAGGGCCGCTTGACGCCCCGCATGATCGGGTTCCTGTCGGCCACGGAACTGGAGTTTTTCGAGGCGATTTGCTCGGTAGACGGCGTCGGTGTGAAGAAGGCCTTGCGGGCAATGGTGCGGCCGGTCCGCGATGTCGCCACGGCCATCGAAGAACAGGACGTGAAGGACCTGGCGACGCTGCCCGGGATCGGTCCCGCGATGGCCGAGCGTATCGTTGCCAAGCTGCGTCGGAAGATGGCCAAGTTTGCCTTGCTGATCGCCCAGGACCTGCCACCCGATCAGGCAGCTGACCACGACGTCATCAATGAAGCGTATCAGGCCCTGTGTATGCTGGGACATTCGCCAGCCGAGGCCCGCCATAAGTTGGAAGCAGCCGTCGCGGCCAACAAGAAACTCAAGACGATTGAAGATCTGCTGGAAGCGGTCTACCGCCAACAGCGTACTGAGTAAGTCATCACAGGAGTTCCAGATCGTGCCTGCCTCTGTGCCTCGCAGTGTGTTGCTCTCACGGGCCGTGCGGCTGAAATGCCCGCAATGTGGAGAATCCAAACTGTTTCACCATTGGGTGCAGATGTATCCCAAGTGCGAACACTGCGGCTTAACCTATGAACGCGAACCCGGATATTTTCTGGGGTCCATCTATATCAACTACGGCCTGACAGCGATCTCGACGACGATCGCGTATGTGGCTTTTCATATTGTGATGGGCTATTCCAACGCGTATGTCGTCCCGCCACTGGTCGCCTATTGCATCATCTTTCCCGTCCTGTTTTTTCCCTTCGCCCGAGCGTATTGGCTGGCGATGGATCTATCCTTCGATCGTTACCGCGGTGACGATGACGAGTCGTAGTCCGAATACAAGCCCGAAGCGCAAGCGAATGCATTCCTTGGCTCTCAGTGGACAGGAATGCACTCGCTTGCGCTTCGAGCTTGTATCGCGCGTCACTGCGTGACGCGCTCAATACCCTTATTCATCACTCTCACGCAACTTGGCCAGCACGCTGAGGTCTTCCAGGGTCGACGTGTCGCCGGCTTGTTCGCGACCGGCGGCGATGTCTCGCAACAGGCGGCGCATGATCTTGCCGCTGCGCGTTTTGGGCAGCGCGGCGGTGAACTTGATAACGTCCGGTGTGGCCAGCGCACCGATTGTCTTGCGGACGTGGGCAATCAAGGTCTGCTTCAGCGAATCATTGCCGTCGCCTGTTCGCAGGGTCACGAAACACGCGATGCCTTCACCCTTGATCTCATGCGGAAAACCCACGACTGCGGCTTCGGCGACAGACGGGTGCGAGACCAGCGCGCTTTCGACTTCCATCGTGCTGAGCCGATGCCCGGCCACGTTAAGGACGTCATCGACGCGCCCCATGATCCAGTAGTATCCGTCGGTATCGCGACGGGCCCCGTCACCCGCGAAGTACAGACCTTCGATCTCACCGAAATAGGTTGACAGGAATCGATCATGATCGCCGTACAGCGTGCGCAGCATCGACGGCCATGATTGGCGCATCACCAGCAGGCCGCCCGCATTATCGGGCAGGCTTTGCCCACTTTTGCTGACGATATCAGGTACGACACCCGGCAACGGCCGAGTACAACTGCCCGGTTTCGTTGGCGTGATCCCCGGCAGGGGACTCATCATGATGGCACCGGTTTCGGTCTGCCACCACGTATCGACAATCGGGCAGCGTTCGAGGCCGATCACACGGTGATACCACATCCAGGCTTCGGGATTGATCGGTTCACCGACGGATCCCAGCAACCGCAGGGAGGACAGATCAAACTTGTTCGGCCACTGGTCGCCCCACTTCATGAAGGCGCGAATGGCGGTCGGGGCGGTGTAGAAAATCGACACCTTATACTTCTCGATGATTTCCCAGAACCGGCCTTCATCCGGCCAGTTCGGAGCCCCTTCGTACATCATCACCGTGGCCCCGTTCAGCAACGGACCGTAGGTCACATAGCTGTGCCCGGTGATCCAGCCGATGTCGGCCGTACACCAGTAGGTGTCTTCTTCCTTCAGGTCGAAGACCCACTTCGAAGTCATCATCGTGCCGAGCAAATAGCCGGCCGTCGTGTGCATGACCCCCTTGGGTTTCCCAGTGCTGCCCGACGTATAGAGAATGAACAGCGGATGTTCCGAGTCGACCTCGACGGGATCGCAGTCCGACGACGCATCCTGCATCAGGTCATGCCACCAGTAGTCGCGATCGGGCACCATCGAAACCGGCCAGCCGACGCGTTTCAACACGACGACCTTCTCCACGGTCGGCGACTTCGCGAGGCTTTCGTCAACCGCTTTTTTCAGCGGAACTTCCTTACCGCGGCGCCAGCCACCATCGGCCGTGATCACCACGCGCGCCTTGGCGTCGTTGTTGCGATCGGCGACCGCTTCGGCACTGAAACCACCAAAAATGATCGAGTGGGCCGCCCCAATGCGGGCGCAGGCCAGCATGGCAATCGCCAGTTCGGGAACCAGCGGCATATAGATCGTCACACGATCGCCGGTCTGCACACCCAGTTGCTTCAAGACGTTGGCGAACTTGCAGACTTCGCGGTGCAGATCCTGATAGGTCAGCACACGCGTCTCACCCGGTTCCCCTTCCCAGATGATGGCCGCCTTGTTTTTACGCCAGGTCGTCAGATGGCGGTCCAGGCAGTTGTAGGCGGCATTCAGCGTGCCCCCCGTGAACCACTTGGTGTTGGGCATGACGCCCTCGAACACCTTGTCGTAGGGCTTGAACCAGTCAAGATTTGCGTTCGCGAGCTCACCCCAGAAGCCGGCCGGATCATCCTTGGCCCGCTGCCACATTTCCTGATACTGGGCTTCAGAACTGATGTTGGCCTGAGCCGTAAATTCTGCAGTCGGCGGAAACTTTCGGTCCTCGTGCAGGATACTGGTGATGTTCTCACCGGAACCCATCGTCATGAGCGAGCACTCCTCAACGAAAACGAATGACAAAACAAAGAAATCGCCGGGGAGATTCCGATCAATCCCCTGCCTTCTTATCAAACCGACACACTACCACAGTCAGGGTTGCCCTCGCAACCGACAGGCAAACCGCGAAAATAGTCCATCCTGCGAGCCAACTCGCCGCGCACCCTCACATAAGCAGCACCAGCAACGACGCTCCCACCCTTGCCATCTTCGACATCTTTGCCACCTTCGATCCCGCGGCATCTTCGACATCTTCGCCCCAGCGCGTAAGATGGGCACTCCTGCCCGTCTCCTCGGGGCTAACAACCGGTGAGTATTATGTCAGACCTGATACTCCACAGATGTCGCAGATGACGCAGATGTTAAGCAGATGTTAAGAAGTGGAATCCTAATCTGTGTCATCTGCGAAATCTGTGGATAAACTCCTCGTGTTGCAGACCTCCCGGAAGGTCTCAAGCCCTCAACGGAAACGAGTGAGAGATCCGATCCTACAGCCCAGACACGCACCCAACACTCGCGACCCCTTTGATCCATTGGTGCTCTTTGATTTGATTGGTCATTGCGTCATTGGATCATTCATTCGACATTCGGATTTCGACATTCGTCATTTCCACAATCGACGACTGACAATCCTCGTCCCCTTCGATCCCTGGTACTCCTTGAATTCTTCAATCAGTCTTAAGTCTACTCAACTTTCTCCCATCAACTCTCTCGCCGACAGGCGCCCCCGAACCGGCGCGCAGATCAACCCGACCGCGCCCCGGGATCGCCAACCATTCCGCCCCAGTCAACTTAAGCCTCAGTCAATCCCTCAATGTCAGTTCAAAACCGCAAGATCCACACGATTTCCCCAGATCCAAGTCAACAACAACCCACTTCAGCACAGACGGTCATTCCATCCTACGACGAGGCATCAACGTCACCAAAACGACACACCTTCCGCGCGGTCAGTCTGAGAACTACGTCAACGGCATCAAAACCGAAGCCGAGTTGCAAGCACTCCGCAACAGCCTGATGCGGGGAACCCCATTCGGCATGGAATCATGGCAACAGTCCACTGCCCAAGAACGCGGACTGCAATCGAGCCTTCGTCCCTCGAGGCAGGCCGAAAAAGTAGAATGTCCCCTGTCCTTTTCCTGTCCTTGTCCTTTTCCTGTCCCGAATATGGGTGCAATACTGACTCAATCCGCGAGGTGATACCTCAGGGCGCCGGGACGGTTGCCGGTGCCAGTGATGTTCTGTGGAAAGGAAAACGGTCAACCCGGAACCTGTGTGATTCCCGATTGACCGTTTCCGTTGCTGACGAGTCTCGTTACTGGGCGATCTCCAGATGGAAGCAGCCGTTTGAAGCTCGTTCGTCGATATAGCCGGCACCCGAGGCCTGGACTTGCTGGATAAACCGGTTCGCGGCGCTGGTCGAAAAGGCGCCCGAACCAATATCAAGCACATTGGTGACAGCGGGATCGGCACAATGCCGCGACACGTGGTCGGCTCCCTGGCTGTTGATTTCGGCGACCATCGCGGCCTGTATGGCAGCGGAATTGGCCAATACGGAAGCGGCATTCTGACCGGCCGTCAAGCCGGCAAACGTATTGATGACGGCGTCTCCGGCAGCAGCATAGCCATGGAACGAACCGCCATCACCATTGTGTTGCACGTTGATGTTTTGCAGGATCTGTGCCGCCGTTTCGCCTGGATGCACGAGGTTCTGGAACATGGCTCGCGCCTGATCCTCGGGAGTCCGGGCCGTGCTGTTGATGGACGCAGTGCTCTGTCCGGCAAACCGGAGCGCCCCTTTAATCAGATCCAGCGAAGCCTGACTGACCACCGCGGCATTCGCCTGGGCGCCAAAACCGACTGAAACATCCTGCAGTGCGAACACATCATCTTCGCTGGACGCTGCCAGAATATGAGTGGTACCGGCAGCCGCGGTGACCAGCAGGGACCCTTCAATATGTGTCGCGGTATGCTGACCCGGCGTGGTTCCTGCCGGAACGGTGAATGTCGAGAAGGCCGCACCCAGGCGATTGCCGAACTGCGTCCCGTTGGCCCAATACACATCGATATTGGTGGCTTCCGAGACGTTTTCCTCACCTTCGACCGTGTAGGTCAAATCCAGGCCGCCAGTCGTCGTATTCCACGCCAGGTGAGGTGTGATCTTCTGCTTCTCTTCTTCGATGAAATCGACAATGACCTGCGAATCCAGGAACCCATCTGCGACATTCGCCACGACGGCGTCGACCTGGACGGTATCTCCCTCGGCATTCACCTTCAGTTTGAGTTCGCGCCATTGTGTCGCTCCGTTGGCGTCGAACGCTCCCAGGCCCAGGGCATTCATGTTGTTCGCATCGTTCGCGCCGCCGCCCGCCTGAGAGCGGATCGATACGCGATAATAATCGTTGAATTGGGTCCCGAAATAACCGCCCGGGACTTCGGAGGTGACGAAGCGATAGCGGACGCGCACACTCGTCGTTCCCGCTTCTGTTTCAAAAGTGCGGGAAATGGACTGTTCGCCTTCTCCGCTGGTAGACACAACAATGTCGTTATCGACAGCCGCGGCGGCCGCGACCAGTAGTCCCTGGGCCGCGACACTCGAAGCGCCGAAAACTTCCTGATGAGGAACAATAGTCACCGGCGAGGTCCCCACGTCCCAGCCGTCGGTACCGAGTGAAAGGTCGTTGTTATCGACCGTGCTGGGGGTACTTAGGCCGGCGAGCACCAGAATGACCGAGCCTTCATTCCCCACCGCTCCCGCCACGCCGGAACGATTTCCACTGGCGGTACCTTGGATCAGGACGGTTCTGGAGGGCACGTTTTCGATTGTCAGAATCCCGGTCGAGACGGTGGCCTCAAATGTCACGCCGGGATCGTCGCCTAGACTGAGCACAATTTCCGCGGGATCGGTAATCGCATTGCCCGCTGAATCCTGAATATTGACAGTCAACGTATTGCCACCGGCCCAGACCGTCACATTGAAAAACAAGGGACGACCGATGGTATCGACGGTTGCCAGCGAGATGTCGTTGCGACCATCGACCAGCACATTATTGGCGGAGATGTCGTTTGACGCCAGCAGCACGTCCGCACTGTCCACCTCCACGCCATTGATCGACAGATGCGTTTCGGCCAGGTCTGGCAGGAATGTTGTCCCCTGCAGATGGAACGACACGGGTGTCGACAGCGCATTGAGGGTGGTTTCACTCAGTCCGACCAGACTGAGCGCCCCGGCGGGCAGAATGGAATCCAGCGGATTCGCATCCACTGGCTGCACTCGCAAATCGGTGGAAGCCTTCAGATTCTGCTTGGCGAGTTTGAGATCCGTCTTGTTGATGATCCCATCCAGGTTCAGATCCGCGGCCAGGGACGGGCTGGAGGCATTGACCGTCGTCCCGAACAACTGCTTGATCGCGGTAAGGTCCGTCTTGGTAACCGCGAAATCGTTGTTGACGTCCCCGGCCAGCGAAACGAGCAACCGAAAGGCACCCGAAGTTTCGCCCTGCTCGAAGAGCGTGATCTGCAGCGAGGGATTACTCACACGAACGACGGTCGCACTGGAGTTGCTTCCGCTCAAGTTGGTGTTCGCGCCCAGGACCGTAGCATTGCTGACCTGAATCTGACCAGGATCGAGCGAACTTCCGCCATCGGCGTTCGCCCGGATATTCAACAGGATCTGGCCCTTTTTTCCCGGCGTAAAATGCTGAATTCCCGCTTCAACACTGACACTGGCAGAATCCGCCGGGGGATCGATTACGCCAGTGATCTCGGCAAATGCCGTGAGCAACCAGCGGGACTCCAGCAACTCGGTCTGGAAAACATGACCTGGACGAATTCGCCTGCGTTTCATAAGAGATTCTCAGTCTAGGGAAAGCGGGACGCGCCCTGAGCGGCAGGGACTGAAACGGATGTGGAACATTGCGCATCTCACGCGCGAAGAGAGGTCCCCCGGGGTCGTAAGAAGGAAGCGCTCCACCGACCTATAGTAGTCCTGCTACGATATTATACTTCGCGCGGCAAGGAATGAGGTCTTGGCGAGGCGTTGGTTTTTTGGGATGATGGGTGTTGGTGTCTGATGGGGAATGGGCAGGATGAGTGAGGGGTCAAGGATGACTCG
>CAMAVF010000173.1 GCA_945861445.1 Planctomicrobium piriforme
AGACCTTGTTTTGATTGTCCCTTCCAGGGAGATTTCTCGTGCGCAGGTTTTGGCCGCTGTTCTTTCTTGCCTGGCCGATCATCGCGATCGTCTGGAGCTGGCTGGCACCGCATTACGGGTGGTGGTTTCACACGCCCGCCATGTCACCATTGGGACAGGAAATTGACAACCTGTTCTACTTGATCCTGATCATCGTGACGACGACGTTCGTCGGGGTGAATCTGGCACTCTTCTACGTCCTGTGGAAGTTCTCGGGCACGACTCCCGGTGAAAAGGGGACCTTCACCCACGGCAGCCACATTCTGGAAATGGTCTGGACGGTTACCCCCGCAGGCGTGCTGCTGTTCATCTCGCTCTATCAGATGGATGTGTGGGCCCGGTTCCGCATGGTGCAGACGTTCGACAAGCAGGCGCTGGCTCATCCGCTGGCCGAAGTGACGGCCCGGCAGTTCGAATGGCGCATTCGCTATCCGGCACCCGGTCGCAACTTCAAGAACAAGGCTGAAATCGACGAATGGCTGAAGCATCCGTCACCGGATGACGTTTACACGGTGAATGACCTGCACTGCCCGGCCAACAAGAAGGTTCTGATTCATCTGCGGACGGAAGACGTATTGCACTCGTTCTTCATTCCGGATTTGCGAGTGAAGCAGGATGCAGTCCCCGGGCTGGTGATTCCGGTCTGGTTCGAAGCCTCGCGACGTAACCAGTATGACCTGATCTGCGCCGAACTGTGCGGTTGGGGCCACTATAAAATGAAGGGCCGAATTTCGGCCGAATCCGAAGCTGATTTTGCAAAATACCTGCACGCGTTGGCTCAGCGTCAAGCTGACGACGGCGTGCCAGCGAAAGTTGAAACGAAGGAAGGAGAGGGGCACTAATGAGCACTCTCGATCAAGCAGCACCCAGCTCACACGATCACGATGACCACGGCCACGGCGGACATGGTCATTATCATCAACCCACGACGTGGGAAATCCTGCGTTCGATGGGGACTTTCTCCCGCGACCACAAGGTCATCGGGATGCAGTTTCTGTTTACGACACTCTGCATGTTGATGGTCGGAGGGGCCTTGGCGCTGGGGGTGCGCTGGCAGTTGGCGTTCCCATTCCAGCGGATGCCGATCCTGGGGGATATTTTCTTCGGGAGTCAGGCGGGCATTATCGCGCCTGAGACGTACACGATGCTCTTCACGATGCACGCCACCGTGATGATCTTCCTCGTCATCATCCCGATTCTGGCTGGTGCCTTCGGCAACTTCCTGATCCCATTGATGATCGGGGCGGACGACATGGCGTTCCCGTTGCTGAATGCCCTCAGCTATTGGTTCATGTTGCCGGCGATCTTCTTCTTCGGGTTGAGCTTCTTCTACGGTGGTGGGCCGGCCGGTGGCTGGACTTCCTATCCAACGTTGAGTGCCATCCAGGCTGCGGCACCGGGTTCCGGTGGTGCCCAGACCTGTTGGTTGATTGCGGTGACGCTGGTTGGTGTTTCGTCCATGATGGGGTCGGTCAACTACATGACGACCATCATTAATATGCGTGCGCCCGGCATGACCTTGTTCCGCATGCCGTTGACCATTTGGGCGATGTTCATCACCGCCATTCTGCAGGCGTTTGCTCTGCCGGTCTTGACGGCTGCCGGATTCATGCTGGTGGCGGATCGTTCGTTCGGCACCTGCTTCTTCGTGCCGGCGGGAATCGTGGTGAACAACGCCGCGCCGACCATCGGTGGCGGGCAGACCCTGCTGTGGCAGCATCTGTTCTGGTTCTATTCGCACCCGGCCGTGTACATCATGCTGTTGCCGGCGATGGGCATGGTTTCCGATGTCCTGTCGTGCATGTCACGCAAGCCGATCTTCGGCTACAAGCCAATGGTTTATTCGATGGCAGCCATTGCCGGTCTGGGCTTCATCGTGTGGGGACACCACATGTTTACGAGCGGCATGAATCCCGCCCTGGGCATGTCGTTCATGGTCTCCACGATGATGATTGCCTTGCCGTCCGCCGTGAAGACGTTCAACTGGATTGGCACGATGTGGGGTGGCAAGATCCAGTTCAACACCCCGATGCTGAACGCGGTGGCCTTCGTGTCGATGTTCCTGGTCGGTGGCTTGAGCGGCATCTTCATGGCTGCGGTGCCGGTCGACATTTACTTCCACGACACCTACTTCATCGTGGCGCACTTCCACTATGTGTTGTTCGGTTCGACGTTGTTCGGCGTGTTTGCCGGGATCACGTTCTGGTTCCCGAAAATGTTCGGACGCATGATGAGCGAAACGTGGGGCAAGATACACTTCGTCATCACGTTCATCGCGTTCAACGGGGCCTTCTTCCCGATGCACTTGTTGGGGATCGCGGCGTTTCCCCGCCGGTTGGCCGACCCTTACCACTATCCGTCCCTGGAGCACCTGCTGTCGTTGAATCAGTTCATCACGGTCAGTGCGATCATCATGGGTTTCGCCCAGTTCATTCTGTTGGCCAACTTCTTCGGCAGCATCTTCTTCGGTAAGAAGTGCGGCCGGAACCCGTGGCACGCCAACGGTCTGGAATGGTCGGCTCCGTCGCCCCCAGGCCACGGCAACTTTGAATCGTTGCCGATCATCTACCGTGGTCCCTATGAGTATTCCTCGCCATTGACCGACAAGGATTACCTCATGCAGACCGAGTACATTCCCAAGACTGGCCAACCCCCGACACCGCCGACCGGCCATTAGTATTCTTTTGGGCACGTAGCCGCGTTCGCCAGAACGCGGGCCGTTAGGTTCATCGCCCGCACTCTGGCGAGTGCGGCTACCAAATTACCACCCATAACCTTCGATCGTTAACCGTAACATGACACCGCGCTACCAACCCTGGTTACACCGTTTTGCCGTCTTGACGGCTACGGTTGCGCTGTTGTTACCGATCACGGTTGGGGCGTTGGTGACCACGCATGACGCGGGGATGGCGTTTCGTGACTGGCCGTCATCCGACGGTCACAACATGATCCTGTACCCCTGGTTGCAATCGGTCGGTGACAAGTTCCTGGAACATGGTCATCGGCTGGCCGGAATGCTGGTCGGGGTGCTGAGTATTGGATTGGCAGCCGCCTTATGGTTCGGTGAATCGCGCCGTTGGGTCAAGTACCTTGGTGTTGCCGTCCTACTGTGTGTGATCGGCCAGGGATTGTTGGGTGGTCGGCGGGTGGTCGTTGATGCCCGCGGCCTGGCGATGGTCCACGGACTGTTTGCTTCGTGGGTGTTCGCCTTGATGTCCTGCGTCGCCGTCGTGACGAGTCGCGCCTGGTTTGAGTCGGACAAGATCAAGACTGAGGATTGGAATCTGGGAACGGGGATCAGTGCCGTGACGGCAGTCGTGGCGATTCAACTGCAATTCATTCTGGGCGGCCTGTTGCGACATCTGGGACTGGCGGTCTACGAACACATTGGATTCGCGTTGCTGGTCATACTGGCGGCCATGTGGTTGTGGGTCGGTGCCTACACCAGTGGTGTCCGATGGTTGCGTCGCAATGCGTGGGCATTGATCGGTTGCGTGTTACTGCAGATCACCCTGGGTGTCGTCACGTTTGTGGCGAAGTACGGGTTTGGAGACTACGTCGCCCAGCAGGGATCGCCACTGCAGGTCTGGTCGCGAACCGGCCATACGGTGCTGGGAATGCTGGTCTGGATGCTGTCGGTGGTGTACCTGGTGCGCGTCATCCGCATTATGTGGCTGCGACATCAACCGCACCATGCATCACCAGCCGTGATGAATACGGGCGCCTTGGCAGGGGGGACACGATGAGTCTCGCCTCGACGACCAAACCGAATGTCGCCCGCGACGTTGGCTTCCTGACGCACCCTTCCGCGTCCAGCAAGCTGTGGATTCGGGTCGCAGACTATATTGAATTAACGAAGCCGAAGATCGCGGTGCTGGCTTTGCTGACCGTCAGCCTGGGATTTGCATTGTCGGCTGCCGAAATGGGCCTGCACGCCAATTGGTGGGGCCTGTTGGGCCACGCCATGTTGGGGATTGGGCTGGTGGCGGCCTCGTCGAGTGCCTGGAATCAGTTGATCGAACAGCAGATCGATGGTCGGATGTTGCGAACCTGCCGCCGGCCGTTGCCCGCTGGCCGGCTGACTCGCTGGGAAGTGACGGCATTCGCCACGCTGACCGCCGTCGTGGGTCTGGTCTGGCTGGCCTGCTTTGTCAACCTGCTGACGTGCGGGCTGGCGGCGTTGACGTTGGTCTTGTATGCCGGAGTGTATACCCCGCTGAAACGCTACACCGTCATGAATACGGTGGTGGGGGCGATCCCCGGTGCGTTGCCTCCGGTCCTGGGTTGGACGGCTGCCGGTGGCGGGTTGGATTTCGGTGCCTTCGCCTTGTTTGCGATCTTGTTCCTGTGGCAGTTTCCGCACTTCATGGCGATTGCCTGGTTGTACCGGCAGGACTATGCGGATGGCGGCTTGATGATGATTCCGGTCACCGATCCCACGGGATTGAAGACCGGGCTGACGGCGATTGGATATTCCCTGGCCTTGTTGCCGGTGAGCTGGCTGCCGGCTCAATGGGGCATGGCGGGGGTCGGGTATTTTGGTGCGGCGACGATCCTGGGAATCTGGTACTTCGCCTCATCGGTGCAGTTTTTGCGATATAAGACGGTCTCAGCAGCCCGCCGGTTGCTGTGGACGTCATTGTTGTATTTGCCCGCCTTGCTGGGGGCGCTGGTCTGGGATCGATACCAACTGTTGTCTTGATATTCTGAGCGGCATTCCGCGGCGGTGAGCCAGGTGGCTGACTTCGCGGAGACCGTTTTTTCCGTCTGTGATTGATACGTGACATGACACACGCGACGACTGCAACTCCTGCCAAGACACCCCTGCGGATGGGTGTGGCGATTCCGAATGGCAAGCTGGGCATGTGGCTGTTCCTGGGAACAGAGATCATGTTCTTCACGGCCTTCATTGGCACGTACATCGTCGTCCGTCTGGGCTCGCCCGGCTGGCCGACCGACACGAACGTCACCCACATCAAGATCTTCTGGGGTGGCTTGAATACGTTCGTGCTGATCTTTTCCAGTTATATCGTCGTGCTGGCGCACGAGGCCATGAACCTGAAGCAGTTCGCGAAGGTCAAGCAGTTGCTGATATTGGTCATGGCTTGTGCCTTCCTGTTCCTGGGGATCAAGTCGTACGAATACTACGGGAAGTTCGACCACGACATTCTGCCGGGCCACATCCCCGAATCGAATCAGCAGGCTTGTGAAAAGCTCGTCCGAAAACTCGATCTGGCGACCGGCCACGTCGCACTTGAAGATCGGAAGAACATGCTGGAACGTGCGATCGCCGACGGTACGGGTGGCGACGCCGGAATCAAGGCGGCGCAGGCCGAAGTGAAAACGATTGACGCGGAGCTGTTGAAGAAGCAAGACATCCGCAAGGTGTACCAAACATTTGCCAATGACGTCGCGGCCAATCGATCGTCGACCGAGCCGGGCGAAGCCAAGGCCGCGGAACTGCTGCATCACGTCGCAGGGGACGAGCAGAAAAAGGTCCCGGGAGAACTCGCCGCCTGGCAAAAGGCTCATCCCGAACTGGCCCACGTGACCGTTCCGCACCCGATTCTGTATGGTAACCTGTTCGCCTCGACCTACTTCCTGATGACGGGTTTCCATGCCATTCACGTGATCATCGGAATGATTCTGTTCATGCTGGTGCTGGGCAAGGGATCCCGCATTGGCGTCAACCCGGACGATGCGGTCGTCCTGGAAAATGCTGGTCTGTACTGGCACTTTGTCGATCTCGTGTGGATCTTCCTGTTCCCGTTGGTTTATATCCTTTAATGACGTAGCCCGACTCACTGAGTCGGGTGCTTGGTTCATGTCAAAATACTTCCCGACTCAGAGAGTCGGGCTACGCTACGACAGGAGTGATCGGCGATGTCCGATGAACACGGAAATAATCACGGTAACGGGCACGATTCCGAGCACGAGCACCACGCAGTCAATTACACGGCGATTTTTGGTGTGCTGTGTGTCTGCACGGTCTTGTCAATTTGCTTTGATCTCTTAAAGGAATCAATGCCCAAGGCCGCATTGATTGTCCTGATCCTGGGAGTAGCCGTCTGCAAGGCGACCTTCGTCCTGCTGTATTTCATGCATATCAAGTTTGAAACGGCCTGGAAGTACGTGCTGCTCGCCCCGACCGCGGTGCTGGCCTGTGCCCTGCCTTTTGCTCTGGCCCCTGACATTGCCTTTCATTACTACAATGTGCTGGTACCCCAAGGTTTAATTGCGGCCGCAGAGCACGGTGCCGATCATGGCGATGCGGGGCATGCCTCGGACGCGCATGCGAAGGATGAACATGCCGCCAAGCACGACGACCACAAAGACGCGCACCACGAACCACACGGCAAGACCGAAAAGGCTCACAAGGATAAAACGCCTGCTGAGAAGCCACATAAGTAACCCGCCGATTGCTGGTCACTGACTGTATGATGAGGCCCGGCCAGTTTTGAGCCGGGTCTTTATTTTTGGTCCATTGTCGTTAGTCCTTTGTCCTTTGCTGCTTGTTGGTTTTTTAGAAAGTGGCTGCCGTGCTTTCGTTGGTGCCGGCTATTGCGGTGCGGGATGTTCGATTCGCTTACGGTGAACGGGTGGCCTTGAACGGCCTGACGTTTGCCGTGTATGAGGGGGAGATCTTTGGGTTGCTGGGGCCGAATGGGGGAGGCAAGTCGACGCTGTTTCGGATCCTCTCCACGCTGCTGCCGTTGCAGCAGGGGACGGCTCAAGTGGGTGGGTTTGATCTGACGACGCAGCAAGCCGCCGTGCGCCAGATCCTGGGGGTGACGTTTCAATCTCCCAGCCTCGACCGCAAACTGACGGTGCAAGAAAACCTGAAGCATCAGGGGCATCTGTATGGACTGCGGGGTGCCGATCTGCAGTCGCGGATTGAACAAGGCTTGGAACGGTTGGGGGTTGCGGATCGACGCCGGGAACTGGTCAGCAAATTGTCAGGCGGATTGCAGCGGCGAGTCGAAATCGCCAAGAGCCTGCTGCATCGGCCCCAACTGTTGCTGCTGGATGAGCCGAGTACCGGGCTCGATCCCGGAGCGCGAATTGAGCTCTGGAAATACCTGCGGGAGTTGCGGCAGGGGATGTCGCTGACGATTGTGGTGACGACGCATCTCCTGGATGAAGCTGAAGATTGTGACCGATTGGGAATCCTGCATGAGGGTCAAATGGTGGCTCTCGACACGCCGGATGCGTTGCGAAGTTCGGTCGGCGGGGACTGCCTGACAATCCGCTCGCGAGACCCCGAACGGCTGGCGAGCGACATCACCGGCCAGTTCCGGGTGACTGTGCAGAGGGTGGGAGATCAATTGCGGATCGAGCGAGAACAGGGCCACGATTTGCTCCGTGAGGTGGTCGCTCAGTTTGGCACCTCGATTACATCGGTCACGCTGGGCAAGCCAACATTAGAGGACGTGTTTGTGCAACGTACGGGTCGGCAGTTTTGGTGAGGTTGATCGTTAATTCGGTTCACGGGAGGGTGAGGCTCCTGCCGAACCGCGTGGTCCTCCGAACCTCGGCAGACTTAGCAGCCTGTTGAAAAAGGTGTCTGGAACTTTGCCAGCCACACGGAATCGAGCGTTTTTTCGACGTTTGGAGAGTTCCAGACACCTTTTTCAACAGGCTGTTAGCGGTTCGGCAGGAGCCTCACCCTCCCATTTTCATTTTTCGGACTCAACATGAACCAACCCGCAGAAAATCGCCAGTCCGCACGGCCTGGATTGTGGTTGCCGGTGTGGACGCTCGCGGAACGCGAATTGATTCGCTTTCTGCGCCAACGGACACGCGTGATTGGGGCGTTGGGGCAGCCGTTGCTGTTCTGGATCCTGTTTGGTGCGGGCCTGAGAAACTCGTTTCAAGCTCCCGCCTGGTCAAAGGTCCTGGGGCGCGAACTGACCTATCAGGAATACTTCTTCCCTGGTGTCGCTGTGTTGATCGTGCTCTTCACGGCGATATTCTCGACGATTTCGATCATCGAGGACCGGAAAGAGGGGTTTCTCCAGGGGGTGCTGGTGTCGCCCATTTCACGGCTGGCCCTGGTGCTGGGCAAATTGACCGGGGGCATGCTGCTCAGTTTGATTCAGGCGGGAATTTTTCTCGCTCTGGCTCCATTGATGGGGATTTCGTTCGGAACAGTGCAGTTTGTACTGATTGTTGGATTCCTGGCGTTACTGGCCTTCGCGCTGACCGCGTTGGGATTCGTGATGGCATGGCCCCTGGACTCGACGCAGGGTTATCATGCGTTGATGAGCATGCTGTTGATGCCAATGTGGTTACTGTCGGGAGCGTTTTTCCCGGGGGGTGAATCGGGCTGGCTATCGTGGGTGATGCGGTTGAATCCGCTGACGTATGGCATCGCGGCGTTGCGGCGGTTGCTGTACTGGGATCATACGCTGCCTTCATCCATCGGTCTGCCGTCATTGGCGACATCCATACTGGTAACGGTCTTGTTTGCAGTCGTTTGTATCGGGCTGAGCGTTGTGCTGGCGAGCCGGCAGTCGTCCAGGAATGCGCGCTGAAAAGCGATCGGGGGTCGGGCCCGCGATTTTTTCGAAATTGGCCGTTAAACGCGTCAATTGCAAATGAAACATCTCATCGGCCAATTTCGAAAAATCGCAGGCCCGACCCTGGGATGTGTCTGACGACGCCGACTTCTACTGTCTTAACATCACCCCATTGGGGTAGTTCTATGAATATGATGATGCTAAAGCCAATTCCTTTCAGATCAGCGACCAATGCCGCTTTGGTACTGGCATGGCTCTTATGCTGTGCGTGGTCCACGGCGAAGGCACAAGACGCGCAGCCCCCGGCAACTGCGCCGAGCCTGTGGGATTCTGCCGGGATCCAGGATTTCTCGCTCACGGATCGCACCAAAGAAGTTGTCACGAAGCAAACTCTGCTGGGAAAGGAATGGGTCGCTGGTTTTATCTTTACGCGCTGTAAGGGGCCCTGCCCGACGGTTGTCGGCCAAATGAAATTGCTGCAGGAACAGACGGGCGTGACGCTCGTGGTGTTTTCTGTCCAACCCGAGGTCGATACGCCTGAGGTCCTGAACGCATTTTCGACGACCTACGTCCCGGACGCAAAGCCCGATGCTGCGGGCAAGATCCCTCACTGGTATTGGCTGACCGGCGATCGGCCGCAGATCTATAACCTCATCCATAAGAGCTTTCGGATGCCGGCTGGCGAGGTGAAAGGCCCCAACGGGTTGGAGATCATTCACAGCAACAACTTGATGCACGTGGATGAAGAAGGCAGAATCCTCGGCAAGTACAATGCGATTGAACCCTCAGAGATGGCGTTGCTGCGTCGCATCCTGCAAGGCAAAGACCCGCGCGGCAAGATGGCGACCAGTGTCCCCAAAGCTGCCACAGGTGAGACCGTCGAGGTGGAAGGAGGCGCCGCGAGTGGCCTGACATTTACGCGCCCGACTGACGATGAGACGGCAGATGTACCACCGGACGAGGAGCTGAAAGCGTCTCCGGAATGGGTCAAGTTCCTACCCACTTTGAACGCAAGTCTGAACGGCTTGGCAACGATCCTGCTGCTGTCGGGCTACGTGATGATCAAGAAGGGGCAGGTCACAGCCCATAAGACGCTGATGCTGTCGAGTTTCGCGACGTCGATCGTCTTTCTGGGCTCGTACTTGACGTACCATTTCCTGGTCCTCTTCACCAAGAAATTCATCGGGACCGGACTCTCGCGGCCGATTTATTTTACGATCTTGATCACTCACATCATTTTGGCGGCAACCGTTCCGGTGCTGGCGTCGATGACGATCTATCGAGCCCTGCGGGGCGACTGGGTGCGGCACAAGGCGATTGCCCGGATCACGTTTCCGATCTGGGTTTACGTTTCGGTCACCGGGGTGATAATATACTTCATGTTGTACCATTGGCCGGCGGCCGCCTGAGTGGCCCCGGAGAATTGAGATTGACTATGTCGCGACGATTCTGGTTGACCGGTCTGACGCTGGCGGCGCTGTTGTGTTCGGAAATGTTTTCCGGCACGGCGGAGGCTTGTCCATCGTGCAAGAACGCCAACGCCACCGATAGCCGCCTGCCACTCGCCTATCAGGCCAGCATTCTCTTCATGCTGGGCGTACCGACCGTGTTGTGCTCGGTATTCGGCGTCATGCTGTACCGACTCAACAAAGCGCAGGTTCTCGCCATGGAAGCGTTTGAGAACGGTGATGTCTGGCAGGGACAGTCGGAGTCCACCGCTTAATCAATTAGGCAAGCTAATGTTGTTGGCCAGGGGCTTGTGGTCAACTGCCGATGTCCTAAGGGATCGTGGCATTCAGCTGAATTCGACAGGAAACTCTCCAATATCAATCAGCGATTGGCGGTGTAGCACGCGCTCGTAGAGATTGATTCGCAAGACGTCAATTGTGGTTCGCCCGATTGTGGTTCTGCCAACGAGTATTGGCCCGTCCCAGCGATAGTGCTCGTCCCAATCATCTGTGCGTGGATTGAACAATCTCTCCAATGATTGAGTCTCTGGATCATAACCCGCGACATTTGGTCCCTTGTACGAGTTGCATAGAAAACAACACCATGCCAGGTTGGACAGCGACGTGACACCGCCATGCTTTTCAGCGCGAACATGATCCAATTGAAACGGATTGACATCGAATGCTTGTGGAACTTGGCAGTATTCGCAAAGGTCTCGCGCGCGTTCGCTAGCAGTTTCGCGAAGTGAGCGAGCCATGAGTTCAATCAGCCTGGGCCTGACGAAGTGCAAGCCGGGCTTTCGCCTGCAAGACATTGACACGCGAACCCACGCGAATAAACCGCTCCAGTTCCTCACGTTCCTCGGACGTCATCGTATCGCTACGATTTCTCTCTGCGAGCCAGTTCATTCGATCCACGGATTCAGCCGAGAATTTCCACTTCAGGATGGCACGAGCGACGTCAGGCTCGATGGTCTCGCTGTTGGGAGAGATCATGTCCGCAAGGATATCGAATTCTGTAAGAGTTTGGATCATGATTGAATTGTATCATGGCATGATCGCAGTGCCAAAACGAATTTTTCAACTCGCCGCCGACGGTTGTTCTTACTTCATGGTATTTCTACAATCTTTGCATCAATTGGTACGTGATGGTTCCCGAGGAAGAGATGCGTTCGTGCTCGGTATCTGGACGGTTGATGGTCCCGGTATCTCCGATTTTGATTTCCGCTCACTCCTCGCCAATCTGCACGGCAGCTTGGCCGTAACCGACGGCGCCGTATCGGGTTGGTAATACGTACGACTTACAAACAGGAGTGTTAGATGGCGAATTTCTTTTTCACCAGTGAATCGGTGAGTATGGGGCACCCCGACAAGGTGGCCGACCAGATTTCGGACGGTATTCTGGATGCGATTCTGGCTCAGGACCCCATGTCGCGCGTGGCCTGCGAGACTCTCTGCACGACCGATTTGGTCGTTCTGGCAGGTGAAATCACCACGTCGGCGAAAGTGGATCACCAGAAAGTCGTCCGCGACGTGGTCCGTGAAATCGGCTACACCGGCGAAGACATGGGCTTTAACGCCGATTCTTGCCGAATTTTCCTGGGCCTGCATAGCCAGAGCGGCGACATCGCCATGGGTGTGGACCGTGACGGAGCCGGCGATCAGGGGTTGATGTTCGGCTATGCCTGTAATCACACCCCCGAATTCATGCCGCTGCCGATCGCCTTCTCGCACCGGATTCTCAACAAGCTGACCGAAATCCGACAAAAGGGGATCGTCGACTGGTTGCGTCCCGACAGCAAGAGCCAGGTGACGGTGGAGTTCGACGGCAAGCGTGCGGTGCGCGTCTCCGCGGTCGTCGTCTCGACGCAGCATTCCGAAAAGGTTGATCAGAAGGAAATCGAGGCTTTCATTGTTCCGGAAGTCATCCAGAAGACGGTTCCGGCGGAATTGTTGACGGGCAAGGTGGACTATCACATTAATCCGACCGGTCGCTTTGTGATTGGTGGCCCGCACGGTGATACCGGCCTGACCGGCCGCAAGATCATCGTCGATACCTACGGCGGTTGGGGTCGTCATGGCGGTGGTGCATTCAGCGGCAAGGATCCCACCAAGGTCGATCGCTCGGCGGCTTACATGGCTCGTCACGTTGCCAAGAACATCGTGGCGGCGGGTTTGGCGACTGAATGTGAAGTTCAACTGGCCTATGCGATCGGCGTGGCCGATCCCGTGAGCATCAACGTGCAAACCAACGGCACGAACGTCATTCCCGAGGATAAGATCAGCGCGATTGTTCGCGAGATCTTCCCGCTGACGCCACGTGGCATCATCAAGTATCTCGACCTGCGTCGCCCGATCTACCGCAAGACGGCGTCAGGTGGCCACTTCGGTCGCAATGAGCCCGAATTTACCTGGGAAAAGATCGACAAGGCCGCGGATTTGAAGAAGTCTGCCGGATTGTAAACCGAATGGGTATGATTGCAGGGGCCCGGTTGCGATGCGCGGCCGGGCCTCTGGTTTATTTGGAATGACGAATGTCGAAATCCGAATGACGAAAGAATGTCCAATGACCAAATCCGAATGACCATAACGGTCTTCCGATGTCTTCATTTAGACATTAGGAATTAGACATTAGTCATTCTTCCAACATTCGCCCTCAGGAGACGGACCTCCATGGCTGACCGTTTTGACTTGCTTCGCTCCGCGGCTCCGGCGCGACTCTACGCGTTGGCCGGTGTGGGTGTGCTGTCGCTGTTGGCAGCGGTCGTGGTGATCCGCAGTGTGTGCGGTGTATTCTCGGTTGCGATCTCATCGCCGGCATATGCGATGTGCCTGGTGGTCGTGAGCCTGTTTGGCTGCAGTTTCAAGCTGGCTGCCGAGTGGCCCCCGCATCGCTTGTCGCGTGCTGACAGTCAGGTGTTCGGCACCTTGATTTCGCTGCCACTGGTGGGCATTGCCGTCGCCTTCTTGTTGCCGGCTGCGACTTCCTACGGTGTCTGCATGACGCTGGCTTGGTTGGCGCTGGTGGGCTGGTTTTGTCTCTCGACGGTCTCCGTCGAATGGCTGCGGTGGATCTGTGGTGAAGTCGTCTGGCCGGAAGTGGAACGATTTTTGTGTCCGCTGAGTCAAACTGCCGACAATCGACCAGCAGGCCCACAATTTCGTACGGTGCCACGCGAGTCGTTGATTTCGCTGGCCCGCGAACCCGTTCTGAATGATCAACCCGCGGATGACGAGGTTGAAGGGGAACTCGTCAGCCGGTTGCAGCGACGTTATGCCGAGACGGGTGCCGATTTGCTGGAGGGTCAACTGGTAGCGACGTTTGAATCGGGTTCCAGGCAGGCGGTGCTGCACGTGCCCTTCAGTCCCCCGTTTGCGGCCGCACCCCACGTGGATTGCGAAGTGGCCGATGGATCGGACGTGCGGATCAAGGTCGGGGCGGTCTTCACGTATGGCGTGCGTCTCGAGTTGAAGCGGAACTCGGCGGAGTTGCCGGCGTTGGACGTGGCCGTTGAAATCTATGCCGAGTTGGACGAGTCGGATACGCCGGCGGCAGTCGCGTTGCCATAAGACGTCACGCAGTGACGTCGATACAAGCTCGCAGCGCAAGTGTTGAAGTTGCGTATTTTGATCCAGGAAACAAGTGAGTCTTCGGACGAGATGAATCTGACCTGTCGCGGAGCGACACTCGAAGGTAGCCGTGGGTTTCAACCCACGGTATTCCGACGAATGAAGAACGATTGAAATGTTGGTGGAGATAGGACGCTATTTTCCATCAGAATCTTCAACCAGATGTATACTCTGTCTGTCAATCGTCGCTCCGCGACGAGATGACGAGCGAGAAACGTAACCGTGGGTTGAAACCCACGGCTAGCCTGGATTATTCATCGGTGGTCGCAAATTCGCCAGCTTGGTACCTGGTGTGTGTTCCCCCTTTCGATGAAGTGGTTCAGCGCACACCTTCCCCCTCCCCAAGTGCCAGATCTGTGATGTCGGGTCCCGATGAATAAAGTCTTC
>CAMAVF010000174.1 GCA_945861445.1 Planctomicrobium piriforme
CACGGAGAAAGCCTGCTGCAACTTCGGGCCGATTCCCTGAGCGACTCGGAGCCCCTCGTCGAATTCTGGACCCACTGGAGAGCCGGCCAATCCGGTTCCAATTGCTACCGGACTGCCGCCGTCTGAGAGACATTCCGGGGAATGCACCCGCCTACTGTCCGAAATGCAAAGGCGAAATGGACGAAATGGACTTCGTTTGTCCGCATTGCGGCGATGACTTTCCCGCCCCACCGTTGAACGCCAACTCCACTCTTCCCGCATGATATCGGCACCACCGGTTGCAATGACGAACTGCCAGCCGGATAATGTCGGGGCTCGCGACACATGTCACTCGGTCATCACCCGGGGTATTTTTTTGGCGGGCGGCAGCGGATTTCAACGTCGACCATCACACCTCGAGGAGCTCAGACCATGCAGGCCATCAAACAAAGTACGATTTACGTCGCTGTCGCCCTGGCGTTCAGTTGTGTGCTGCCCGTGTTCGCCGCAGAAAAGGCCAAACCCGCACGGTTGGGTATGGGCGTCATGACCTTCGAGACAGTCCCCGGCTGGGGTCTGAGTGCTGAGGGCAAATCGGTGATCGGACCGACCCACGGCGGTGTCTGCGTCGACAAGGCCGGCAACATCTACACGAGTGCCGACATCGGAGTCTTTGTCTTTTCACCGGATGGCAAGGTCATCCGCCGATTCGTCGGTGACGAATACACCAAGATCCATGACCTGGAGATTCGCCAGGAAGCCGACGGCGAGTTCATCTACGGAGCTCGTAATGCCAGCGCTGAAGGCATCAAGTTCAATGCCGAAACCGGTGCCATCGTGTTGAAGCTCCCCTTTCCGGAAGCGTCCGGATTGAAGCTGAAGCAATTCAGCCCGACGGCCATTACCGTCGCGGCCAACGGCGACATCTTCCTGTCAGACGGCTACGCCAGCAACCACATTTTCAAGTTCGACAAGACCGGCAAATACCTGATGCACTTCGGGACCAAGGGGAACGACCTCAAGCAATTCAATACCGCCCACGGCATGACCCTGGATACTCGGTATGAACCGAACCGGCTGCTGGTCTGCGACCGCAATCATCAGCCCAACGGTCGCCTGCTGCACTACAGCCTGGAGGGTGAATACATTGCCGAAGTCATCACCGGACTGGGAATGCCGACCTCGGCCGCCGTGCAGGGAGACTATGTCTCGGTGCCGGACCTGCATGGAGGCGTCGTCATACTCGACAAGACCAACAAGATCGCCGCCACACTCGGCAAGAATCCGGATCCCGCCAAGGGCAAGAGCTACAACATCCCTCAAGATCAGTGGGTGGAAGGCGCCTTCAGCGGCACACACGGTTCCTATTGGGACAAAGACGGAAATCTGTACGTCCAGGACTGGAACGTGTCCGGGCGCATCATGAAGCTGGTGCGAGTCAAGCAGTAGCAGGATGAGTTCAACCCGCGAGGGGTGACAGAGATTCGCCCCGGATTGAGCGCGAGCGATATCCGGGGTTCGAGTTTCTTCCTCGATGTCGACTCCTCTCGGAGTGAAATTCAAGACGCTCAGCAAACCCGGGATAACCGCGCTGCGGCGACCTTTTTTGGGAGCGGTACGGGTCTGATCGCAGCGATTGTGCCGAGCTACCCGGTTAACGCGACAGCGGCGCTGTTTTCTCGCAACCCAACAGCGAATTCGGAAGTTTTGACGATTCGATAAGATAACATTTTCAGCAAAGGCGGCTCGTATTTATTCATTCTGAGGACTCGACTCATGGCGAAGACGCCAAGTCTACACTGTTTGCTCTGGTTGCTCTTGCTGGTCGGCGTGGCCGGTTGCGGGAAGGTCGCGGCTGGGACGGTGGCCACGGATGGGATAGTCGAAGTCCGTTACATCACGGGCCGGATCGGGAAGATCACGTTTGTCTCGGGAAACAGCAAGCACCTCTCGGACAAGGACGTGCTGCAGATTCAAATCTGGATTGAGAATCTGTCGGATTCCACGAAACTGCAGTACAAGGGCTGGGGTGGCGACAGTTTGACGACCGGCCACAAAGCGATCTTGAAAGACGATTTGGGCAATGTCTACAAGGCCGTCACGTTCGGCATTCTTCACAGACCGTTAGGGCAGAAGTCCAAGGAGTCGCTGTACCCTGGTTCGGCGATCCAGGATATCCTCGTGTTTGAACTCCCTGTCGAAAGGGCGCAAGTCATGCACTTGACTCTGCCACGGGGCAATTACCTGGCCGCCGTAGACGGTCCTCAGGACCTGGAACTGGCGATTCCAACGGCGACGTTCAATGGCGGGGGATTGTAAGGAACTGGAAGATGCCAGCAGCCAGAGCCCGGACGAACCTCGTCGTGGTTGCCCTCACTGCCAGCGTGGCAATCTGGCTCTTGGTCGTTGTTCCGGCCGCCGGGCAGCGCCCCGAATCGACCCGCGACACGCCGGTTTGGCTCGATCCCGACCGTGAATCTCCGGCGGGCACCCGATACCACACGTTTAACAGTTCCACCGTCAACAAGAAAGCCAGTTGCCTGGTGTGGCTACCGCCCGAGTATTCCCGCACTTCGAATACGAAGTTCCCCGTCATCTACTGGCTGCACGGGATCGGCGGCAACCAACGGACGTTTTCCGAAAAATATCTCCCCGCGTACTTCGAAGCACTCAAGCAAAAAGCCGCCCCCACGGCCATCGTGGTCGGCGTGAATGGGATTCCCGGCAGCCTGTATGCCGACGCCGCGAATGGGAAGTGCCTCGTCGAGAGCGTGATCATCAAGGACCTGATCCCCAACATCGACAAGTCCTACCGAACCATCGCGACTCGCGAGGGGCGAATGATTGAAGGTTTTTCCATGGGCGGGATGGGAGCGGCACGCCTGGGATTCAAGTACCCCGACATGTTTGGTGCGATCGTCATCAATTCGGCCGGCCCACTGGGCATGCAGGGCAAGGTTGCTCCGATCTCCAGGGAAGTCTTCGGAACGGTGGAACTTGCCCGTGCGGAAATGCCCGTGGCCTGGGCCCGAAAAAATGCGGAAACCCTCAAAAAAGAGACGTTGATCCGTCTCGCCTGCGGGACCGACGACGACCTGATCGATGACAACCGGCAACTCGACGCAGCTCTAAACAAGCTCGGCATTCCCCATGCGTTCATCGAACTCCCCGGAGTCGGCCACAATCCCGCCAAGCTGTATGACGCGCTGGGTCAACGCGCCTTCCGATTGCATCTGCGCGCCTTCTCAGGTATTTAGTGATCAGAGCAACAGATCTCGTCCGCATCTTAAGTGCGATCGAACGGATACAGCTTGCGATTGAGGCGTTTGAAGGGCAGATTGCCCAGGTCGTGAACGCTGGGCTCGGAGACCACTTGAATGGCACCCGCCCACGATTCGAAGCCGGCCCGGAAGTGCGCGGCCGATTTGACTCCGATGTAACGCATCTGACGCGGGTCGAGTTGCAGCGAGCGGGCGAAGGCCGTGTCGAACGGTTGCTCGCGGAGCGTCGTCAACAGCACGTGAACGCCGTTCTGCTCGATGTGAGCGGATGGGCCGAGGTTGTTCTCCAGTCCCGCATACATCGGTCCGTCATAGCGAAATTTTCCATCTGAGATCGCCACGACGCGGGCCGTCATCCGCACCGGTTCCCCCTGCAGCGGTGACGATTTCCCGCCGACATCCAGCGTCAGCGTCGCGCCTACGCCCGCCGCGTGACATTGTTGCACCGATTCCGGGTCGGTGATGTTCAGCACGCATGCATCGTGCAGACCGGCTTCCACGAAGGTGCGCAGCTGGCCGGTGCTGTCGCCGGGCGAACCACCCCCGGTATTGTCTCGCATGTCGGCGAAGATCGCGGGATACCGTCCGGCGGCCTCGGCTTTGGCCAGTGCTTCACGCGTGGGGGGCATATAGAAATGCCAGTCGGCACGGCGTTCGTAACACCAGCGGCCCAATTCATCCGCCAGACGCTGTGCCGCAGCTTGATCGTTGTCCGTCACAATGTACACCGACGATCCCATATCGGGAACATCGGCCAAAAAGTAGCACGTGGCGATCGAGCCGCACACGACGCCCGGCAGAGCTTCCATCCGATGCAGTTCGGCCATCGCCTCCCGCATCGGGGAATGCGCCGTCACTTGATTCATCCCCCACACCATCGGAATCTGGTGCAGCGCCATCGTCGGCCGCAGTCCCTCTGTCCAGATCCGATTCAAGACGTCCGCACACTCGCGGGCCCGGTCGTTCATGTCGATTTCAGGATAGGACTCGCGACCGATCAACACGTCCGCCATGCGAATCATCAACGGCGAGACGTTCGAATGAATATCCAATTCAGCGAGAATCGGCACATCGGGACCAACGATCCGCCGGACCTCGGTGAGGATCTGCCCTTCCGCATCCGGCACACCGTCCGGCCCATCCAGATTGCCGGCACACATCGAACCATGCAACTCCAGCAACACGCCATCCACTGCACCGGCAGCTTCAATCCCCGCCAGCAGTTCGTTGACGAGATCATCAAACAACGGCCGGGGCGTCGGCGCACTGGTGTGGGCTTCGGCGAAGAACGTGGGAATCAATTCGAACCCATGTTTGTCGGCGCCGTCGATGAAGCCGCCGATCGGCGTGTTCGTGCCACGCAGGGCCTGCAGCATGTCCGGGCCGCGGAGCAGGAACCGCTCGCGATAACTTTGCAGCGTCGTCTCGACGGGTGTGAACGTGCTGGTTTCGTGACTGATCCCGCCAACAACGACGCGTTTCATGATGAATTGTTGCTTTCAAAATTCGGGTCGGGGTCGGGCCTGATGAAAAGCGGTGAAAAGGCGCGGTGTTTTGGAATTCATGCCAGTCGGGAATCTGTTTCGCCTACGACTCTCGCTTCGAATAAATACCCCAACGGGGTTACGGCACATAGCCCAGGGTTGCCCGCACCAGCGGGCTACCCTGGGTAGGGATCCAAAGAGGATGTGTACCCTGAAAGGGTTCCGTCTTAATACGCAACCCTTTCAGGGTAGAGTTCAATATTGATGGAAACCCAGGGTAGCCCGCTGAAGCGGGCAACCCTGGGCTACGAGACGTATCCCCTTCGGGGAATTTGTCCAATGACCGCAATTACGATGTGTCACAAAAGCCGGACGAACACTGTCGTTCGGTATGGTTCCTTTTCATCACACCAGGCCCGACCCCTCATCAACTTTATTCATACGACTGCAGATAGTGATTGTGCTTGATCTTCGGCTCGAACGAATACAGCTTGGCGTTCTTCAGATGAAACCGCAGCTTGATCGGGCGGGCTTGCAACAAGTGGCAGTCCGCTCCGCCTTTCCAACTGAGCGTGTGTCGCACACTGTCGGTGGTGATCGGGGTACAGTCCGCCGCACTAAACCCGGCGATCGGCTTGCCGTCAGCATCCAGCGCTTCCACGGTCAGCGAACCACCCGCGGCATTCGCATTCACTTCCAGAGTATCACCCAGGAACACTAGCGGTTTAGTAGTCAGCGTGCCACCGGCTTCTCCGGCGTTGACTGATACGAATCCGTCCAATCGCAAGGTCGCCAGTCCGATTCCGGCTTCTCGCGTGTCCTTGTGATACGTGTGCCAGTGGCGACCCGACATGCCCGTATAATAAATTCGGATCTCATCACCGACGACCAATGGCGCCTGATGCGGATAGATCTGCCCCCAGTCCCACTCCTTTTTGAATTCACCATACGGCAGAAACACGGCTTGCAGCGCCTCCTGCTTCCAGTCCCGCTCGCCCCGCAAGTCGACAGCGGAGACCGCTCCATCATGCAGGACGCGCTGCCACGTGACGCCGTCGCGGCTGAAGACCAACTGGTTGTCGACCCGATCCATCCACGGCTGATCGTCGGGAATCGGTTTGATGGTCTCGCCGTGGTACGTATTCAAGATCCCGATATAGACTCCGAAATAAGGCATCGCCCCCATCGTATAGTGTTCCGTCGAAAACGGTCCGTCGAGCTTGTTCTTCTTGACGACGGTCACCTTGGGCGACCAGTACAGAAAATCTTCACTTTCAATGCGGCTGATGATCCGAATGTTGGGTGGCCCGAATCGCAAATAGGCCACAAAGCGATTCAGCCGGGCGTCCCAGTACGGAGCGATCTGAGTATCGCTAAACGGGATCAGGGGATTCTTCGGTTCGGTCTGCCAGCGTGCGCCGTCTGCCGAGTAGGCCACGCAGGTTTGCAGCGAACTCGATTTCCCATTCGGCTTCGCCAGATAGGTCATCTTGAACCGCCGCGCCGGGTTCTTTTCTCGCTCATCGATCAGCACGCCCGCCCCGCTGACCCACGGCTCGTTGGGTTCGAAGATCGCAAAGTTATTTCCGGCTTGCAGGTTGATGATCGGTCGCTCCCACGAAATTCCATCGGGCGAAGTGGCATAACCCAGCGACCCGGCCACGTCCTTGTCGTCGTGCCAGACCTGATACCACATCTTGTAAAGCTTCGTCTGCTCATCACGCACCACCGAGCCATAGCCGAAGGGGGATGACAGGTTCGCTTCCCAGGGCTTGTCCCTACGGACCAGCGGATTCTTGGAATGTTTGACCGCCTGATTGAGAACCTTCTTGGTCCCCGCCAGCGACTCGACAACGTGATTGTCGATGAAGAGCTGTTTGCCGTGGAGCAGTACCGCCTTTCCGAGAATCTCGTCATCGAGATCCTTGTACATTCCGGGTGGCGCCTGGCGACTTTGAGCCAGCGCGGGCGCGGTGAGCGACAATGTGGTCAGCGCGAGTGCCAGGGCGAAGCGAGCGGGTGAATGCATGACAAGTCCTTCCGGATTCAGTCGTAGCCTGACTCTCCAGAGTCGGGCGAAAACTCATGAACTGGAGCAAGTACGCGTCAGTCTAGGCAGTCGAGCCGTAAAATGGCAATCGCTGGCGCTGCTGGCGCGAGTGCTAACCCGGATTACTTCCCGAACTGCACCGTCGTGGAGCGATCGACTTCGACCTTTTCAAGCGTTTGGGTCTTGCCGTTCGGCCAGAGGATGTCGACGCGGACCGGTGCCGCATGGTCGCCGAGGCCGAAGTGCAGGACGAGGTCGTTTTGATTGCCCTCGCCGGTCCCGGCTTCCACCTGGCGCGACAGCGTCTGCTTGGGCAACTGGATGCGGACTTGAGCCCCGATTGCGGACCGATTGACTGTGCTTCCATCCCCTTCCAGTCGCAGTGCCAGCCAATGCCGTTTAGTGGACAGATTCTCGAACAGCTTCCCGGCCGTGACGAGATCGAGGTCCCCGTCATGATCGAAGTCGCCCCAGGCATCCTGATAAGTGGGGGGCAGGTCTACCAGCTTGGCAGTGGCAGTCGCATCTGCAAACGTGAAGTTACCGTCGTTGCGAAAGAGAACCGCGTTGTTCTTGACTCCGAATGACGCGACTCCATAGACCGTCGTGAAGAACAGATCCAGATCGCCATCGTTGTCATAATCCGCCGCACTGGGACTGGCGTAGGACTCCTGATAAAAGACGCCGCAGGGGCCGCGGTCGTCGAACGTGTACTCTTTCTCCTTGCCGAGATTCCGCAGAAACCGTGACTTGGGCTGGTCGCCGCGGCCGTCCACATGTGCGAAATTGCCTGCAAACAGGTCGATCTGTCCGTCGTTGTCGAAGTCGCCCCAAGCCGCACCGATCGAATGGCCCCCTTCGAAGCCAGGTGATGTCGCGACCACATTGGCAGCCTTGGCGATATCCTTGAACTTGCCTTTACCGTCGTTCTGCCACAGCACGTTCGGTTGCAGGCGGTAGTTGGACACGTAGACATCCAGATCGCCGTCTTGATCGAAATCGCATGCGGTCACGCCGCGGCTCCGGTAGCGAACTTCGCTCCAACCCAGTTTGAAGGATTTACCTTGTTCATTCATCAACAACACATTCGGAAACGTGATCCCGGCATCCCAGTCCTCGTTGCCGCCGACATACACATCCACGAACCCATCGCCATTAAAGTCACCCCAGCACGCGCCGCGCGAGACACACCTGGGAATCTCTGGCATCTTCACCTTTTCAAAGGTTTTTCCCGCGTTATTGTGGAAGACCTGCATCGTGGACCACGAGAACAGATCGACGAATCCATCATTGTCATAGTCCGCCGCGATGACCTCGCCCACCCCTTCGGCCAGCTTGGTAAATCCCTTCCCGGCATTGTTTCGCCAGACCGTCCCCCCCGCACTCAGATCGACCCAGCCATCGTTGTCGAAATCCGCCCAACAAGCCTGCGACGCGGCCAACGCCAGTCCCAGCTCGGCGGTCCGATCCAGGAAAGCGGGTTCGGGTGGCTTCTCCTGAGCCGTTACGGCAATGCCGCTCGTTAACCATATTAGGAACACACAGCGGATGAAATCACTCGTGCGCATGGCGGCTCCGGTCGGAATTGAGTAAGGCGAGCGTCCGGCTTAAGCCGGATGGTTTTTAGCCAGTCGCTTAAACCTTCGACTCTAGCCAAACCTTCAACTCTAGCAGTTTAACAAAAACGTGCTCGTGTGCATTCGGGAATCTCTTTCGTCCCTATCGGGACTTGCTGTGTGTCGCGTCTTGAGTCCCACCATTGAAACGGTGGGCTATTGTCGAGCGTCCCTGGCGGGACGAAGGCCAAAGCTCGTGGCGCGATCAATAAAAACTCGGCGCATTCCCCTGGCTTGAAACCGTATAACAACCATCCGGCTTACGCCGGACGCTCGCCTGAGAATTCGGATTCTCAATGTTTCAGGAAGATCATCAGCCCAGCAATTCCGGGCGGAAATGCCCCGTCCCCGTGATCGGCATCGGGCGGCCTTCCGGGTCGGGGAAAGTGCTCTCGGGGTCGATTCCCAGCAGGTAGAAGGCGGTGGCCAGCACGTCTTTCGGCGAAATCGGATTCTCTTCCACATCGCTGGCGTGGGCATCCGTGCGACCGATGACGTGGCCGCGGCCCATGCCGCCTCCGGCGTAGACCTGCGAATACGCACGCGACCAGTGATCCCGGCCGCCTCCCTTGGTCTTGGAATCGATCTTCGGCGTGCGGCCGTGTTCGCTGATCACTAATACGAGTGTCTCATCCAGCAGGCCACGCTGTTCCAGATCCAGAATGAGTGCGCTGAACGTGTGGTCGAAGACGGGCAGCAAGTGCCCTTTCAGCCGCCCATAGTGGTTATGATGCGTGTCCCACGAGCCGGCATTCAAGCCGTAGGCGTCCCAGATCACCGTGACGAACTTGGAGCCGGCTTCAACCAGCCGCCGCGCCGCCAGGCAGGATTGGCCGAACAACGTCATGCCATACGCTTCGCGCATCTCGGCGGATTCGCGAGCATAGTCCAGCGCCGCATGCATCTTGCCCGACGTGATCAAAGAAAACGCCATTTGCTGCTGCTGGCCGTACGTCCGGATCCGTTCGTGAGCATCCAGATCACGGCGCGCCTGATCGAATTGCCCCAGCAACGAGCGTCGCAGATCGAACTGCGGCGCATTGCCAGAAGAATCGGCTCCGCTGAGCACCAGTTGATCGGTCGGCTTGATCCCCTGATACGGATCCTTGAAGGCTTTGCCCGGCCTCACTTCAGGAGCCAGCGACGTCCCTTCGGCGAGGAACTCGGTATAGACCGGATCGTACCGCATGCCGAGCATCGCCCCATAGGGACCGGCCAGGGGCGGATACTCGTTCTTCGACCCCATTACGAAAGGCAGCGCGACATTCCGCGGCATCTCGGGCAGCTTGCCGCCGGTGCGGCGATCATCGAAATAGTCCACCAGCGAACCGATGAACGGCCACTGCCGCTTATGACGCGGCTGGGCCTCGATCTTGGTATCGACTTCAGGAATTCCCGACGTGGCATAGACCGTGCCATGCAGCGGATAGGGGTGAGTCAGCGAGCGAACGATCGTCAATCGGTCCATGATCTGGGCGATCTTGGGCAGATGGTCGCCGATGTCGATTCCCGGCACCTTGGTGGGAATCGATTTCATCTCGCCCTGAATCTCGACCGGCGCCTCGGGCTTCGGATCGAAGGTCTCGTGCTGCGGCGGCGAACCGTACTTGTAGATCAGGATGCAGTTCTTGGCCTGCCCGAACTGCGGGCCAAAGTCCGTAGGCTTGGCCTGCGCCTGCTGCCAGCCCAACACATCATGCAACGCCACGCCAAACGCGCCCAACCCACCGATCTGCAGCAGATCACGGCGAGTCAGACCGTCGCACAACACTTTCGGATTGCCCAGAAGTCGCAGCATGACTGTTAACACCTCATGAGGTCACCATTGAAACGCCTAAATTGTACCGGCGGGGAGGCAAGTCTGCACGCGGATTTTGCTGCATTATCAGACTTCGAGAGAATTGTCCAATCCGCCGCAGTATGAGGGTATGAGGGTAACGGAGTAGGAGATGGACGCCGCACACACTCTCCCACTCTCCCTCAGTTGACTGCTCCCGCGACTCAATCAGAGATTTGATTGTTCATTCGCGGTGAGCATGCTGATTTCCCTGAAAGGGATACATAATCAAAGCCTAGGGTCGCCGAGTAACCTCGGCGCACCCTAGGTTTCGATCCCCCGTAAGTTACGAACCCTGAAGGGGTTCCACCTGCACGTAACAGCGGGTGCAACCCCTTCAGGGTTGGCAAATCGCGTATGGAGTGACCCAGGGTGCGCTCGGCGTACCGAGCGACCCTGGGCTTTGTTGTGTATCCCCTTTGGGGAATAGAACGGCATTCTCCAAAACGGAGCTGTCTTCGCAGCCGGGATGGCTCGGTCGGCCAAGTTTCAGATATCAGCAGCTTTGTTCGCAATTTGAGTTGTTCGCCGTGCACCTGCAATCCGTTAGAGTCAGAACTTTTGCAGGCGTGGTACTAACCATTCCGGCAAGTGGTTGTGCGGAAGATTCTACCATATCACCGATCAGCAATTCATTTCAGCCATCACACAACTTCGCAAGATCACCGATCAGCAATTCATTTCAGCCATCACACAACTTCGCAAGATTTCGAAGTCCGAAGGCACACTGTCATGCCAAGAATTGCATCGGTGAACGTGTCCATAGGTGTCCAAAGTAAACGAAAAGAATTGAGATTTTGAGAGAATGTGACGAAATTGACTTGTACGTATCAACGAAGTCCGTACTATTATTCGTAACCGCTCAATTTGAACCGAATTCTACGGGTTTTTGGTTAGGTATCTTTTTCTCCCTTCCTATTTTGAGGTGTACGATGAAAAGAACGAAGAGTCTGGGGTTTACGTTAATCGAACTACTGGTGGTGATCGCGATTATCGCGGTGCTCATCGCGCTGCTGTTGCCAGCCGTGCAACAGGCCCGCGAGGCCGCCCGCCGGTCGCAGTGCAAGAACAATCTGAAGCAGATGGGGTTGGCGATCCACAACTACCATGACACGTTCACCGTGTTTCCACCCGGTGGCACATCCTGCCTCTGCGTCGCTTACCAAACGGGCGGGATCGTCGGACATTCCATGTATGCCGACATTCTGCCGTACCTGGATGCGGCTGCCGTCTATAACAAACTCAACTGGCGGATTCCGGGATATGCGTACTACTCGCCTTCCATTGATGCCGCTCACGAAGCCGCAGTCATGACGAAGATCCCGGCCTACATCTGCCCCTCGTCGACCACGAAAACGCTCTGGATCTACGGCTCCAGTGCGCAAGCTGCGATGTTCACCCAGGAGAGTTCCCATTATGCGGCCATCGCCGGGAGCGTGAGGCCGACGTCCCTCAATGGTCGAACCTATATTTCCAGCGGCGGGACGTTCTATAAAAACAGCAAGAAGGGCGTTCGCGACATGAGCGACGGTGCCTCGAACGTGATGATGGTCGGTGAATACTCAGGTCGAGCGAAAGGCGTTGGCGGCGTCAAGCAGACCGAAGCGGAGGCGTTGAGCAACGTCCAACCGATCCCGTGGTACGGCTTCTATGAAGGCGACGGCGCGGGTGCGATCACGTATCATGGTTGGAAGACGATCCAGTGGGCTCCCAATCTGTACTGGTATAACGTCGGTTCGACATACAACCAGCAGTCTCTCAAGAGCGAGCACACCGGAGGCGTTCACATCCTGCTGGGCGACGGTGGTGTCCGCTTCCTCAGCGAGAACATCAATCTGCCCACCTTGTACAATCTCGCGGACATCGCCGACGGAAATGCCACCGGCGAATTCTAGGCGCGGTTCCCATCAGGCAGCGCTTGCAGGCGCTGCCGGATCGGCTGGCTGTTGCACAACCGTCCTGAGAGCCGGGCTTGTTTGAAGCCCGGTTCTCAGGACATTTCGAGTTAGAGCGCATTCACTGAATGTCTGGTCGATGGGAGGGCGAGGCTCCTGCTTTTGAAGTTGCGCAGTATCCGAATGATTGCGTGTTGTAGCCCCGGTAGGGGCGGTCGAGTGTAGCCTGGGGCGGAAGCCCCAGGAATCGACATCAATCACAACACCAAGCCCCGGAGGGGCGACCGAGCGCTGCGACTGCCATTGCGGGTCGCCCCTCCGGGGCTTGGTTTTCTCCACACAATGCAACCTGGGGCTTCCGCCCCAGGCTATACTAGGCCGCCCCTTCCGGGGCTACGGAATACCGAAACACCATTTGTACGCAACTTCAAAAGCTCCTGCCGTGCGTTCTTATTAATCCCAATGACTCCAGCGTCCGTTACGAACAAATAAACCCAAAACGCCATAACCCCATTCACACTCATCTCCTGAAAGGTCACCTTCTGTGTTTACCACGCTTGCGCCTCGTCGACGGAATTTCCTATTCGCTGGCCTGTTGATGGCCTCGTTGTTCGGCTGCGGCGGTGAGGCGGCCCCAGTGCGCAACTATGCCGAAGTGACCGGAAAGGTCACTTACGAAGGGGCTCCATTGAAGATGGGGCAAGTGACGTTCCAACCTGCCTCGGGCGCATACGTCCGTAGTGACATCAAGCCGGATGGAACGTACTCGCTGCAAGGTGTCATTGGTAAGAACACGGTGATGGTTGTCAGTCGTGACGCGGACACAAGTACGGCCGCCCCCACGGAGAAGAAGCCGATCGTCATGCCCACCAACCAGATTCCCGACAAATACGGTGTCGCCACGTCACCATTGCAAACCGAGGTCGAAGAGGGCGAGAACACGTACGATATTGTCTTGACGAAATAGGGCGATCCGGGTCGCGTGCCGTTTCTGCGGCGTGCTACTGCGTATTCGCTTTGCTGCATGTTCTGAATGGTGGCTGAGTCCCGTGCGTTATTCAGACGCCGTCAGTGTTTTGTAATGTTTGAATTTCCTCTGGGGGGCTGGGCTGCGTGAAGCGGTCCAAGCCCCCGCTGCTTTTGCCCAAACTTGACGCATTGTTTGCCACGCATGGATATGGGATCCTTCGTATAAATCGATTTGCCTTGATGTGTCGTCCGTGTTATTGTGAGTGGAGTTTCCCAGCACTCTGAACATCGGGATCAGGTGTATGATTTCCAGATTGAATCGCCCCCAGGGCAGCAACTGCTCCGGGGTCACACGCCGCCACTTCCTGCAGGCGGGATCGCTGTTCGCGGGTGGTCTCAGTTTGGCCGATGTGTTGCGGCAGCGGGCTTTGGCGTCTCCGGCGACGGGACCGCGACTCAACACGTCGGTGATTCAAATTGTGTTGTGTGGCGGTCCCAGCCAGCACGATACGTTCGATCCGAAGCCCGAAGCGCCGCTGGAAGTTCGTGGCCCCTTCAATCCCATTGAAACAGCAGTGCCCGGGATCCGCATCAGCGAACTCTTTCCCCAACTCGCGCGATTGATGGACCAGTGTTCGATACTCCGCTCAGTCCATCACGGAGACGGCAGCCACCATCACAGTTCCCATTGGATGCAGACCGGGTACTTCCCCGAGAATCTGCAGTTTTACGTCAACTCGCGACCGTCCAGTGGAGCCGTCACGGCGCGGTATCGTGGTGCGAATCAGCCGGGGCTGCCGCCGTTTGTTTCATTACCCGGTGGCCCCAGTTATGAACATGCGGCCTACCTGGGAGCCCGGTATAGTCCGTTCGAGGTCGGTGATCCCAACAAGCCCGAGTTT
>CAMAVF010000175.1 GCA_945861445.1 Planctomicrobium piriforme
CCGCAGCCGATCTTCCTCAGAAAACGTCAGTCGAGTCATCCTTGACCCCTCACTCATCCTGCCCATTCCCCATCAGACACCAACACCCATCATCCCAAAAAACCAACGCCTCGCCAAGACCTCATTCCTTGCCGCGCGAAGTATAATCGACATTCCGGGGAATGCACCCCGCAGCTCTTTAGAAATGTCACTGAGTCGGCCGCTTGAGAAATGCCCCATTCCACGGCTTCGCGACGCGAACGACCATCTCAAGGGAGAAAGAGTTCCCGCTCACCCGGTAACGGTAAGCGGCAGGCATCGTGCTTTCCAAACCATTTGTAGCGTCGCGCCGCGACAAATCGATAGCCCCAGTTCCGAATTGGGCTCGGAATCAGCCAGAGCGAACAACTCAGGACACGGCACAGTCCACCCAGATGCCACAGAATCCGGACGACCGCTGAGGAGCAGCGACTGGTTCCCTGCCCATCATAGACGACCAACGATTTCAGTTCTTGGATGTCGGCGACTTCCAGTAGTTGTCCGGCAGTCTCCCCTTGCAGTGGGGCAAACCGTAGCTTCTGCCTGGTGTCGAGTCGCAGCAACCGCTTGACAGTTTGGTCACACAACCCGCAGACACCGTCAAAAAAGACAATCGGGTGCTGGCTGACATCCAAATCAGGGCGTTCGGCAACGGTTGTCACAATAATTTTCCGATTCTGCGACCTTGTGGAAATCGAACTCTGTCCTCAAATTCATCAACCGTATCTGTCCACGGTATCTTAACGAACTTGGCCGATCCTGCGCGTTGTGTTCGTCGCCTGCCGACAAATTCCATGAGAATCCATGCTGGGCCGCGTTGAGACCCTTGATGTTCACGGGTAAAATACGAGACCACGGGTCAAGTCGAAAGGCTTCGGACAGGGCGTGGAGCCCAGCCCCTTTCGACTCTGCAGGAAGCGTCTAGAAAAATGTCTCGACTAGTCTCGAACGCAGGAATCGTCCGTGACGCAGCGCTTCAAGTCTATCTGCTGGGCACCGTCGATTTCGAAGCGTGCCTCAAGTTGCAGCAGCATCTGGTCTACGAACTGAGTGGCCGCAACGATCGGCAGGGAGTCCTGCTGGTCTGCGAACATCCCCCGCTCATCACCGTCGGTCGTGAAGGCAGCCGGGCTCATTTGCGGTGCGAACCGCAAGAACTGGCCGCCCGCGAAATCGGGGTCCGGTGGTTGAATCGTGGCGGTGGCTGCCTGGTCCATGTTCCCGGTCAGCTTGCCATTTATCCAATTCTGCCGCTACAACGGATTGGATTGGGACTCGCCGACTATCGGCAGGCTCTGGAAACGACCCTGTTGGGGGTTTGCGAAGAATCTCGGGTCGCTGCCTGGCAGCAGGCCAGCGATCCAGGAATCTGGTGCCGCACCGGTCAGATCGGATTCCTGGGGGCAGCAGTCAAGTCGTGGATCAGTTATCATGGGGCCTTCCTGAATGTGGCGCCCGATTTGGACTGGATGCAACTCTGCCAGGTAAATTCCCTGGGCAGGCGTTCCAGTTCGCTGTCGGTGGAACGGCTGCGGCAGACGTCGATGCATGGCGTGCGAGAAAGTGTCGCGCGGCTGCTGGCAGCTGCCTGTGGTTACCACCGTTACCATATTTACACGGGGCACCCGTTGCTCCGCCGGACGAAAAAAGTCATCGCTTATGCTTGAGATTATCGACGCGACCCCGTCAGAACCCGCGCCCCCTCGCCGCCGCCTGCCCCCGTGGCTCAAGCGACCGCTGCCGCAGCCCGGCATGCAGTTCACCAGCAACCTGATCGAAGAATTGAAGCTGGAAACGGTTTGCGAGAGCGCCAAGTGCCCGAATCAGACTGAGTGCTGGTCGCAGAAGACCGCCACGTTCATGATTCTGGGCAACGTCTGCACGCGTCCCTGCGGCTTCTGTTCGGTTCCCAAGGGCAAGACGGAACAAGTCCAGGGTGACGAACCCGCGCGGCTGGCGGAAGCCGCCCGGCGGCTGGGCCTGCGACACGTGGTGATTACGTCCGTGACTCGCGACGACTTGGCCGACGGCGGAGCCGAGCACTTCTATCAATGCGTGCTGGCAGTCCGTAACCTGACGGGTGCCGTCGTGGAAGTCTTGACCCCCGACTTCATGGGGAACCGGGCCGCGATCCAGCGTGTGATCGAGGCCCAGCCAGAAGTCTTCAATCACAACACCGAAACCGTGCCGCGACTCTACGATCGGGTCCGTCGCAACGCCAAATACCAACGGACGCTCGATTTGCTGGATCAAGTCAAGCAGACCGCTCCGAACCTGGCGACCAAGAGCGGCCTGATGCTCGGTTTGGGGGAGACGACGGAAGAGTTGCTGGAAGTCTTCGCCGACTTGCGACAAGTCGGCTGCGACATGCTGACCCTCGGCCAGTACCTGCAGCCGACGGGCGGACACCTGCCGGTCGAGCGTTACGTCCCACCCGAAGAGTTCGACGAAATCGGCGAGATGGCTCGGAAGCTGGGCTTCAAGTTCGTCGCCAGCGGCCCGTTCGTCCGATCCAGTTACCACGCCGGCGAAATGGCCGGTGAATTGCTGATGGGAGCCGTCTAGCAGTAAGGATCCAACCCCTGCACTTCTGCCCCGTCCCATAGGTCTCATAAGTCCCATCCGTCCCATTCGGATTAATGGGACTTATAGGACTAATGGGACGGATGGGACTTATGGGAAACGACTCATCGAACTTCGCCATGTGCTCACGAACAGAACACTCCATCACGGTGCCAGACGTCGGAGCGAAATCATTACCGGTCAAGGTTTGTTCCTGGTTAGCGGCGTTGGGCGAACAGGTCCATGAAGGAGATCGTATCGTCGAACTCTCCTTGCCCGGTATGACGTTCGATATTCACTCTCCAGCAGACGGTCAGTTGATCTCCATCGACAAGACTCTCGGAACGGAAGTGCATCCCGGGGAGATACTCGGGAAACTACTCGTCATTGAAGACGAATGAGAGACCTGCCGCCTTAAACAATGGTGAGCTCATGAGCTGGGATGAAATCGTCGGACACCACACGCAGCGCGATCTGTTGCGCGGGACGATTGCTCGTCAACGGTTGGCTCACACCTACTTGTTCGTCGGCATGGAGGGCATCGGCAAACGGGCCTTCGCCCTCAAGTTCGCCCAGTGCCTGATGTGCGAACGTCACACGGCCGAGCAATTCGATGCCTGCGGTGTGTGTCCTGGTTGCAAGCAAGTTCTGGCGGGTACTCATCCCGATCTGTTCATCGTGGGCTGCCCCGAAGGCAAACGCGAGATACCGATCGATACGTTCCTCGGTCCGGCCGACAGACGGGGCAAGTCGGGCCTGTGCTACGATCTCTCGCATACCCCAATGGCCGGTGGCCGAAAGATCGCCCTGATCTGTGATGCGGAACGACTCAATGAGGAAAGCGCGAATGCCCTCCTGAAGACTCTTGAGGAACCACCACCGCATTCGTTGATCATTCTCATCGCGACGCACATCGACAGCATCTTGCCCACGATTCGCTCGCGCTGCCAAGTCTTGCGTTTCAGCCCGCTGTCGACCGCCAACGTCGCCGAGCTGTTATTGAAAAACGGACTGACGACCGATGCCGCAGCAGCCCAAGTGGCTGCAGCTTCAAGTGAAGGCAGCCTGACACAGGCCGCGATGTTGCTGGATGGCGACTTGCGAGCCCAACGCAATCGTCTGTTCGATCTCCTGGCAGCGCCGGCGTTCAACAGCCTGGCCGTCACCGGTTTTGTGATGGATGGCGTCGAAGCGGTCGGGACCGAAGCCCCCCTGCAACGCGAACAAGCGGGCTGGTATTTCCGCTTCTGTGTCGAATTCTTCAAGACCGCCGTGACTGAGCTCATCACCCAGCAAACGGGCAGCATCCCTCAGGTCACGCAATTCCGGCAACGCTTCGCGCGGGCGACGTCCGACCAGTTAACGGGCCTGGCAAACGTCGTGGAGCGGATCATCGCGGCCGTCATTCACATCGATCAAAACGTCGCGGTGTCGCTCGCGGTGGAAGCCTTGTTCGACGATGTCGGACGGATGCTGCGTGCCATTCCCGCTTGAGCGAATCTTCTGCTTCCGACATGAGTCCCATCCGTCCTATAACTCCCATTCGGTCTGAAGGGACTTATGGGACGAATGCAACCTATGGCTACTGTTTGTCTCAACGAGGTTGGTACGCTTGATCGCCGTGTTATGCCAGCTCGAGTACGCGTTTGGAACCGATCGCCGGCTTGGCTTCTGCCAACGGTTCCGTGCCTAGACGCATGTTGATGGGCTGCAGTGCTGTGGCGAGGCTGCCGACTGCCGACATCGTTTCGGCCGTGCCGAGGCGGTTGGCCGCTTGAGCCAGGTCGCCTTGATAATTCCATAGCCCCACAATCAGCTTGGCTTTGGTATGTCTGGCTTGCAGACGACGCCGAACTTGCCGTGCGTGAGTGATCGCCCCGGGTGGCATGGCGGAAATATAGACGAATTCGACGTCGCTGCCATCGTGCAGGCTCGCTCGGTCTGCTGCAGTTCTCAGGGAGATTGATCGAGCCTGGCATCCCGTCAGTTCGATCAATTGCACCAGCATGGAAGCAACAATCTCGTCAGCCTCACCGGCGGCGGCCACACACAGCACGCGTGGCGGTTCGGACATGGGTGTGACCTGAGCGGCGCCTTCGCCTGACAACAAGCCGGCTTCAGGAGGTGCGGCTTGCAGTTGAGATTCGCGTTCCGATTCGCCGAGATCTTCGACAAGGTCCTTCACGCTTTGAAAGATAAATTCCAGTCGATCTTGTTCGATATCGTCATGGACTCTGTCCTTTTCACTTTGATAGAGCACGGGAATCAAAATCGTGTCGTAAATGTCCACCAGGGAGTGGTCCTTGCGAACTTGCTCAATCAAATCGGTCGCTTCTTCCTGATCACCGGCTAACAACCGTTGGTAGATGCGGGTTTTGAGATCAAACACCGGTTCGTTGCCTAATAAGATATATAAGAACTGTAGCTGAGGAACGTGCTTGCCGAGGACGAGCAGGCAAACTGTGAGAGGTGTCGCCAGCAGCAGGCCAACTCCTCCCCAAAGCCACGACCAGAAGATGGCGGCCACCAGAATGGCGACGGCTGACACGCCGGTATGTTTGCCAAATAGCCACGGTTCCAAAAAGTTGCCCACGATGAACTCCAGCATCACGTAGACGCCCAGGGCCAGCATCGGCTCCAGCCAGCGCGTGGAGATGGCCATTGAGAGGAGGACTGGAAACAACGCGGCGATCCAGACTCCGATATACGGAATGAACTTTAACACAGCGGTGAGAATTCCCCACAAAACCGCGTTCGGGATGCCGACAAGATAGAGTCCGGCCGTAACCGCGAATCCGAAAACAATATTGATCGCGAACTGGGTGAACAAATAGCGGGCCACACGTGTGGCGGCGTCACTCAGAGCGTGCGTGGTGCCTGTTACCTGTCCTTGCCCCACCAGTCGAATGAAGCGGTCGCGCAGGTCCTCGCGGCGAAACAGAAAGAACAGAACGAGCAGCATCACGATACCCGCCGACGCAAGTCCTTCCAGTACGGTGCCGAACATCCCGCCGAAGACTTCTAAAGGCGAAGGCGGCGTGGAAATAACGCGCACGTCGTAGGGGTGTTCACGCTGTTCGGCGATTTGCGCTGCGGCCGTCGTCTCTTCCAGGGTGGCGCCGATCGTCTGGGTCGTCCGAGTCACCCTGCTGATGGTACTGGTCGCCAGGTTGTTGAGCGACTTGAATTTCGCCTCGATATTTCCCTGGTATTCCGCGATCTTGGGAGCGAGGTCCGACATCTGACTGATGGCGGTCCAGACGATCACGCCGAGTGCGGCGAAGGTCAGAGTGGCTGTGATCAAAACTGCCGGTCCGCGTCCCAGCCGGCGGCGTTCCAGCCAGTCGCAGGCGGGCGACAGCATGAAGGTGAACAACACGGCCATGATGACCGGGAGTAAGACTCCCTTGGCCAGATACAGAGCCGCGACGACCACTGCAACGGACGCCAGGGTGACGATCCACGTGGACTTGGCAAGTGTTTCTGAACGACGCATGGAAGACCTTTACTTGACCTGACCGCAGGGGTGCGGCGTTAAAGAAGCGTGCTGGCTGTGGCTCAGATGGACTGCGCCCGGTTCGGGTTGGATGGCGTGGTCGCCGTCTTGAGTCGCACAGACGTGGCTGAGCTCTGCTCCGAACAACACGATCAATGACGAATAGTAGACCCACACCAAAGCGGCCGCAGTTGATGCGGCGGAGGCACCCCAACTGGAACCGACTTCGGAAACTCGCAGATACCAGCCAATCACCATCTTACCGATCACAAACAGGACCGCAGTTAACACTGCTCCCACCCACACGTCGCGCCATTGCAACTGAGCGTCGGGCAGTATTTTAAAGATGGCCGCAAACAGCAGGACGGCCATTGCGAACGTGGCCAGTTCGTTGATCGCGAGGCCGATCAACTGTTCAATGAAGTCGGGGGCGGTGCCCTTGACTGCCAATAAGATTTGCCCAATGACCGCGGTCAGGGTGAGTGATACGAGGAGCACGAACCAGATGACAGCAACCATCCCAGCGGTCAGCAGTCGCTTGAACACAAACGCTCGCCACCCACCTTGTTCTGGATCGGGGGCCACCTGCCAAATCTTGTTCAAGGCCGCTTGCAGTTGACCGAAGATCCCCGTCGCTGAGAACAGGAACAACAAAAGCCCCACCAACTGCGAACCAGCACCCAGATCGCCAATGGCAAATCGAGCCCCGTCTGAACTGAGTGGCCGGATATCGCCGGGGAGCTCTGTTTGAATCTGAGTTTCCGGCAGGCCCAACTCGCCATAGATCACGCGGTCGACGTCTGCCTTCGTAAACCCCATCGCACTGGTCAGTGAGAGAATAATAACCAGCAGCGGGGGTAACGAGAAAATGGTGTAATAGGCGATCGCGGCTCCATCCGTCAGACAGTCGTGGTTGAGAAATTGCTGAATGGCCGTTCGAAATCGGTTGAAGTAAATGCCCATTGACGTCATTGCCCGTGTCACGAGTCCCGTGTCATGAGTATCGGCAGGATGCAGACATGACATCGCGGTGAGTCTGACCGACCAAGTCTCGGGGGGATGATTAGGCAAATGCCATACCCTCGCCGTAGATTGTGCGCATGCAGATTGAGCTTCTTCTGCGGTCCGCCGAAATAGAATCTGCGATCGGGCGTTAATTGACCTTCCGCGTCGTTTCGACAATGGCGATGGAGGTTCCGTTTTGCAGGGTTTAACCAAAATCTTTTGCAGTGGTTCGGTGCTGCCTCTCAACCAAAACACCAGTTCTCCCGATTGAGGCTCATCCTTCAGACGTGCATCGGCCGAGGCTGCCCAACGATTTGCGGGGTCAAGATTTACGAATCCGGAGCCAGCTCCGGCGTGGTCGCGCAGCAGCCAAGTTGGTGTGTCGAATGCCACGGTCCGCAGGGGAAATCGGCTGCCCTCGATCTTTAACATTGACTGGAATGGAGGCTGCTCCTGTTTGCCCACCCCCTAGCCTAATTGGGTATGTCAATGGGCTGCTGACACCCGCCGCCCGTCTAATGCAGGCGTCCCGACGACCACCTCTAGCTGGCATGGGATGTGCATTACAGGCCATGTCAGGTCCCGGCTGAAATGTGGAATGCATGCTTCAGCTACTCTCCTGAGTGGTCCAACCGTCAGTGGCGGTGCAGAAGTAGCGAGACTGTTGATGCTCGAACCCCTTCGCGGAAAAGATGTGAAGCCGGTGATTGACAGCGGTGAACTCACCGCTCGACGCCTGTCGGCTGCAGACTACCTGCCGCAGGAGCAATCGTTGGACAATCTCAGGTCGGCCGCTGCCAAGTGCGAAGGGTGCGATCTCTATCTGCGTGCGACACAAACCGTCTTCGGATCCGGTCCCGCTCCGGCTGCGCTGATGTTCATTGGCGAAGCCCCGGGGGAAAAAGAGGATGATGCGGGCCAGCCGTTTGTCGGCCCGGCCGGCAAGCTGCTGGATGATGCATTTACCGCCGCGGGGATTAATCGAGAAGAAGTCTACCTGACAAATACGGTCAAGCATTTTAAATGGGAACCTGTCGGAAAACGCCGGTTACATGCGAAGCCCAATTCTCGTGAGATCAGTGCCTGCCAACCCTGGCTGCTGGCGGAAATCCAGGCGGTGTCACCGATGTTGATCGTGTGCCTGGGGGCTACTGCCGCTCAGTCACTGCTGGGACATAAGTTCCGCATCACTCGCCAGCGCGGCCAGATCCTCGCCTTGGCAAACGGCCAGCAAGTCCTATCGACCTGGCATCCCTCATCCATCTTGCGGACTCCCGATGCAGACGCACGCCAGAGAATGCAGGAAGAACTCTTCGTGGATCTCCGAGCCGCGGTCAGTCTAATCCGCAGGTAATCTTCGCTCACACCCTCACACCCTCACACCCTCACACCCTCACACCCTCACACCCTCACACCCTCACACCCTCACACCGAAAAACATCGAGTCAATTCCCTCGCGCTGGCGTCTGCGGAGCATTCACCCCGGGGATCACCAACGGGAACTGCTTGTTCTCGGAGACTTCGCGGCGTAGGATTTCTTCTGCCTGTTGAATCGCGGCGGCGTGCAGGGTTGCGATGTTGTGTTGTTCCGCACGGTCTTGGGCAATGTCGTACACTTCCCACTCGCCAGGCTTCTTCGTGCTGAGTCGTTGCCGCACGAGTTTCAAATCGCCCAGGCGCACCGCGACTTGTCCTTCGTACTCTGGAAACACCCAGATCATCGGCTTGCGATTCGTCAGCGACATTCCGCCGGTCATCACCGACAGCAGGCTTTCGCCGTCCAGACCTGCCGGCTTCGGCAGTTCGGCGACGTCGCACAGTGTCGGAAACCAATCGGCAAAGTAGCTGGGCGTGTCGTTTACGGTTCCGGCTTTCACGCGACCCGGCCAGCGCACGATCATCGGCACGCGCAGGCCCCCTTCATACACGCTCCCTTTATAACCGCGCAGATCGGCCGTACTGTTGAAAAACTTCGGGTCCGCGCCGCCGCTATGGAACTTGATCCCCGGTGCCCCATGCGTTGCCCCGTTATCGCTCGAGAAGACCACCAGCGTCCGTTCGGCCACTCCCGCCTGCGCCAGGGCTGCAGTCACCCGCCCCACATAGCTGTCCAGATCGCTGATCATCGCCGCGTAGCCCGCATGCGGGCGGGGATGAGGCAGGTAGCCGTACTCCCCGCGATAAGGTTCGGTGTCCCATTCCACTGGGAATTTCTCCACCGACTCACGCGGCGGATGGATGGCAACGTGTGGTTCAATGAAGGGCAGATAGAGAAAAAAAGGGCGGTCACGGTGTGTTGTGATGAACTTCTCGGCCTCGGCAATCATTAATTTCGGAGCGTATGTCTTGCCGATCCACTGCTCCAGAATCACCTCGCCTGCGGGCTGCTTCACGCGTTCTGGAATCTCCCGGTCGTTGATGATAATCCGCTCGGCGTTCCGCCAGAGATGCAACGGATAATAAGTATGAGCGACGGTCTGGCAGTTGTAGCCGAAGAACAGATCAAACCCCTTGCGGTTGGGATCGCCCGTGCTGCCGACCGGTCCCAGTCCCCATTTGCCCATCGCACCGGTGGCATGGCCAGCCTTTTGAAATACTTGAGCGACCGTCAGTGCCTGTTCCGAAATCGGGTACTGACCTTCGGTGAATTGAGGATAGATGAACTTGGCCCCCAGGTTGCCGCGCACCTCCGCATGCCCGAGATGCTTACCAGTCATCAGGACACACCGCGACGGCGCACAGACCGGTGCACCACTATAATGCTGAGTAAACCGCATCCCCTCCGCCGCCAGGCGATCGATATTCGGGGTCGGAATCTTTTTCTGCCCGTAGCACCCAACCTCGGCCCAGCCGAGATCGTCCGCCAGAATGAACACAACATTGGGCCTGGGAGCCTCAGTCGCGATCGCTTCACGGAGAGAAGCTGGCAACCCACTGCACAGCAACAGGATCGCCACAATCAGAAGGGGGCTTCGCATGACGGAGTTTTCTACTTCGATTCGCAGACGTGATTAAGTGTTAGCCGCACTCGCCAGAGTGCGGGCGATCAACCGAACCGCTCGCATTCCGGATTGACATCTTCGACATCTTTGCCATCTTCGACATCTTCGATTTCTGAGACCGATCGTCTTCGTCCGTAAGATGGGCACTCTTGCCCGTCTTTGAATCCGCTACACACCAAATACAGACGGGCAGGAGTGCCCATCTTACGGCGCAATCCACGCGAATTCTCGTGCTCACTTTGAATTCTGAAGTGTCTTAACCGTTTCCCACGCTGTAGATGGCCGCCCTCGGCCGTCTTTCCCCTGTCTTCACAAGCAGCCTGCTCACAGTGGCTCCTGCGGCTGGTTCACGACTTGAATCGTTAATCACACAGCCCTGAAGAATACGACGGCCGAGGCCGGCCAGCCTCCAGACGCGTTTCTTTGATTTCTTCGACTTCTTTGACCAGTAGCATCTTTGCCATCTTCGACATCTTCGACATCTTCGACATCTTCGACATCTTTGACTTCTTTGACTTCTTCAACTTCTTTGACCCGCACCAAAACTCTTTGATCCCTTCACCCGCTGTGATCCATTTGCGATCTTTGATCTGTTGGGTCATTGATTCGACATTCGGATTTCGACATTTCGTCATTGCATCAGCCACCACACCTCATGCGATCCCTGTGATTTCTTCAACTTGTCTTAAGTCTACTTTCCACTCACTCTCATCAACTCTCTCGCCAATAGGCGCTCCATCGGCGCCCCCGAACTGGGCGCGCAGCTCAAGCCCGACGCACACCGGCTTGCCGAATCTCAAAACCGGAGTCGCCGCACACGTTAGAGTGCGGAATCCCCTCGTACTGGCCTGTGCAACCACCAACAACTGACAACTGTGTGGACCGCCCTTTGATCATACAACGAGGCCTCCAACTCAGCAAAATGGCCCGCCCTCGCCACGTCAAACCCCACCGACCTCGCCTCGGTGGATTCGGGCCTATGCACTACGTGGGAGGCTGAATTCGTGGCGGCCTAGTGCAGAAGCCCGTTTCCATCGAGAGAAGCTCGAAGGGGGGCGCTTTCGCCGCAATCGCCGGATTGTCACTCGCCAATTGGTGGCATTTGTCCTGTATCGGAAGTAGATTGCGGGAATGATGAATCTTCCCTCAACGCCGATTTCGCCCGCTGTGAATGGTGCTGCGCAGAATAAGTACTTTATAAGCATTGGTATCTACACAACGTGAATTTTCAAAACACGCCGCTTAAATCTGGAATTCTGCTCCCCTCTCCCCGCCCTGTTCGCGTTTTTCGGCCGACGCGAGGTGAGACGGAGTTCTTCCGAGGTCTCCCCACCATTTGGCAGCCTGTACTCGCTGAACCCCACCAATTCGCGGCTCGCTGACTTTCCCCCGGATTGCCACCTCTTACGCTGCGTTAGTGGTACAATTCCAAACGTCGTTCGTAGCCTGCGGATCATGTCTCTCGGGATGGCACTCGCTGACCGAGAAATTCATTGGGTCAACTTCTCGTTCTGGAAGTCTGTGATATGGCGGCACGCGATGAGGTCGAAGAGCAGCCACCTGTTGATCATCGGCTGATCGTCGGGATGTGGGTCACGGCCCGGGTTGCAGCGACGGCCGTCGTGGCCGTCGCTGTGTTGATGCTCGCCGGCTGGGTGTTCAACATCGAGATGCTGCGGACGTCGATTGGCGCCTCACTATTCGTCATTTCCACGATCGTCCTGTTCACGACGCTGATCTGGTGGAACGCAAGCTCGTTCAATCGCATTGAAGCGGACCGGAGTCGCGCTCAAAGGGAACTTCAGCAGAAAACTGCGATTCTGAAGTCGGTACTGCACAGCATGGGGGATGGTGTGGTTGTCGCCGACCGCGACGGACGGTTCTTGATTTTCAATCCCGTAGCCGAGCGGATTCTGGGCCTGGGCGCGACGGACGCTCCCCCGGAAGAGTGGACGAGTCGTTATGGACTATTTTCTCCCGAGACTGGCGAGCCGTTGCAACTCGACCAGATCCCGTTGGTGCGGGCCATCCGGGGCGAGTCGACCGATCAGCAGGAGTTGCTGATCAAAAGCCCGAAGCTGCCCGAGGGCGTGTACATCAGCGTCACCGGCCGTCCGCTGCAAGGCGACGAGGGGATCGAGGGCGGGGTGGTGGTCTTTCAGGATACCACGCAACGTCGTCGTGCGGCCGAGGCCATTCGCCGGGCCCGGGACGAGGCGGATGCCGCCAATCGCGCCAAAAGCGAGTTCCTGGCAAACATGAGCCACGAAATCCGCACCCCCATGAATGCCGTCATCGGCATGACCGAACTGGTTCTCGACAGTGAATTGAGTACCGTCCAGCGGACCTACCTCAAGATCGTCAAGGACTCGGCCGAGTCCCTGCTGTCGCTGATCAATGACATCCTGGATTTCTCGAAGATTGAGGCCGGCAAACTGGAATTGGATCACACGCCATTTCAACTTCGCGACATGCTGGGGGACGCGCTGAAGACCCTCTCCGTCCGAGCCCGCGGGAAGGATCTGGAACTCGCCTGTCATGTCGGCCCGGAAGTGCCGGAGTTTCTCATGGGCGATCCCCATCGGCTGCGGCAGGTGGTCACGAACCTGGTGGGCAATGCGCTCAAGTTCACCGAGCACGGGGAGGTCGTACTGGATGTGAGCTCGGAAGACGCTGGCGATCGGCATGTCCGACTTCACATTGCCGTGCGAGATACGGGAATCGGCATCCCGGCCGAAAAGCTGCACCTGCTGTTCGGAGCATTTTCACAAGTCGACGCGTCCACGACTCGGCGATACGGTGGAACCGGGCTGGGTCTGGCCATTACCGCGCGACTGGTGCAGCTCATGCATGGCCGCACGTGGGTGGACAGCGAACCTGGAAAGGGGAGCACTTTCCATTTCACAGCGCAATTTGAAACCGGAAGCTCGCCGCCAGCACCGGCCCCACTCGAGGCACTTCAGAACCTGCGTGTACTAATTGTTGATGACAACGCCACCAATCGCCTGATCCTGCAGGAGATGCTGGTCGCCTGGGGCCTGCGACCGCTGGCCGTGGCCTCGGCCGCAGCCGCATTGGACGAATTGCAACGCGCTGCGGATGCCGAGGATCCCTTCCGATTGGTCTTGAGCGACGTACAGATGCCCGACGTGGACGGATTCGAATTGACATCACGCATCCGACAGGACGGCCGATTCGGCAGCACCGTGATTATGATGCTCAGCTCGGGAGCTGGTCCCGGAGACGTGGCCCGGTGCCGTGAACTGGGGGCGGCCACGCACCTGATGAAGCCCATCAAATCGTCGGAGCTGTTCGAGACCCTGGCAGCCGTGATGGGCTCGGAGGTACACGCAGAAGTGCCACGCGTAACGGGCGACGCTGCAATTCGGCCCTTGCACATTCTACTGGCCGAGGACAGCGAAACCAATCAGCAGTTGGCACTCGGCGTCCTGGGGAAATGGGGTCATTCGCTGACCATCGTGAACAATGGACGAGAAGCCGTGGCCGCGTTTGAGCGGGGCCGGTTCGACGTCATCCTGATGGATGTGCAGATGCCAGAGATGGACGGATTTCAGGCAGCAGCATTGATCCGATCCAAGGAACTCCACCAGGGCGGCCATGTGCCCATCGTCGCGATGACCGCCCATGCCATGAAAGGCGACCGCGAGGAGTGCTTGCACTCTGGAATGGACGACTATGTCACCAAGCCGATCCGGTGGCACGAACTCCGAGAGGCCCTGGAACGTGCCGCACGAGAGAACGCTCGCCAGACTGAGAGCGTGATTGAAAAGTCAGGATCATGGGAGGGCGAGGCTCCGGCCGAGCCTAGTACGACCGCAGGTCGGCGACCGCCGGAGGCCC
>CAMAVF010000176.1 GCA_945861445.1 Planctomicrobium piriforme
AAGCGCCGCCACTGACCGTGGTCCGTGCGGTGTTGCAGGTTCCCTCGGCCACGGATCTCGGGACACTGTGCCTGCAACCGGACATTTACCCGGCCGCGGTGAAACAACTCGAAGCCGACGGCGATCTCTACATCAATTTCGAGCACCAGTCGGGGACGCCACGGTTGTCGGGTAAACTGACCGCCACCAAGCTGAAGAGCGGGCCTCATCCCGCAACCGCCACCCCTCAAGTCTCCACCGAGACCTGGGAGTTGACGTACCGCACTCCGCGACCCGAACGAGCACTCGGAGAACTTTCCGCGTTGATTGCCGTCCTGGAACCGCGCGTCGCCCCTGCGTCCGCCAAGTCCGCGACCGATGATCGTGCCGCAGCGCAGCTCGCTCAATTGGAAACCAAACGCAAGACCGTCCAGGATGAACTGGAAAAACTGGCTCCGGAAGCGGGTGCTGCCGTTGCAGATCCGATTCAATTGGCCAATCTGAAAGACCGCGTCCAGTCTCTGCAACGCGCCCTGACGGAGTCCCAAGTCCGGCGGTTGCAGTTGGAAGAGGAGTGGCGACTGGTCGAACAAGAAGTCGGACTGAATCCACATTTGGAGGCGACAGTAGCCAAGCTCTCCGCGGGCCCCGTCCAGGAGGCGGTACTGCAAATTGACCGACAACGCAAACTGTCCGCGGAATTGAAACGGCTCAATGACACCGAACAACGACTGGGAAATGTTTACGGTGACAAACACCCGAAGCTCGTTGAATTGCGACAGAAGTTCGAACAAGTCCTGTCGGATCTCGGGGGTTGGGATCAGGTCCTGGATGAGAACCAGGTGGCAGAACGACTGCGGACCTCCCTCGAGCAACTCCTGACGCTCAAACAACAGCACGCGACCGATCTCGAAACCCAGTTGGCACTTGAACAACAGGAACTCGCGGCTCTCAGCCAGCAGACGGAACGCCGTTCCGCCCTGACGACTCAATTGGAGCAGCTCACTCGTGAGTTGGCAGCAACTCGCCCAACGGTATCCCCGGGGACGGTCGCGGGACTGTCCGAATTCGCCGTGCAGCAGGCACCGGAATTCATGGCGCCGCACTGGTCGAGTCATTTCGCAGTGCTGATGGCGCTGGCGACTGCCGGAGGCTTGATTGCGGGCGCCCTGCTGCATCGCATGCGATCCAATCCCAGCTACCGGGAATCCGACGATTCCGATCCCCGTGCGACACCCGCCTACACCCCGCTGCCCGAAACGCAACTCGATCTGGCTCAACGCCGGGCGGTGCGTCAGGCCCGCTTGCAACAGGTCTATGCCGCGTGAATGAAGTCCAGGGCGTGTTTGATGAACGGTATTTGCCCTAAATGGCCGGTCGCGAAGTGACCGCGAATACAAGCTCGAAGCGCAAGCGAGTGCATTCTGCCGCAATTGAGCATCAAGAATGCACTCGCTTGCGCTTCGAGCTTGTATTTTCAAACGCGACGTCGGATTCGTAGGAAATTCCCGCGAATCGGTGATTCTTTCGATTGTCGCCACACGGATTCGGTTGCGTTGTAGCGATTGTAACTGCCGTTTTCCGATTGGCTTGCAGACTTTCTTTGACTCTGGAAACCTCACTGCCAAGACTGAGAAGTAGAATCTGCGGGAACGCGTTCCAGTTGGCAGAACGGGTTGTCGATTCCTATAATGGGGTGACAGGGGAGATGCGCCTCGCGCCGAGACCTCATATTTCAACTTAAAAGTTCTTCCAACCTGGGCATCGACGCCTGGACGTGGTGAAAAATGGCCAAAGCTGGATCGAGAAAGAAGCTGCCGAAGGAAGTTGCCGTCATCAATGCGGACAACTGCACCGGCTGCGAATCGTGCCTGGAAGTTTGCCCGGTCGACTGCATCATCAAGGTGCCCGGTGTGGATATCTCGGTGCTGCAATCGTTCTGCGAAATTGACGTCGAACGCTGCGTGGGCTGCGAAGTCTGTGTCGCAATTCCCACCAAGAAGTCCGACCCGTACACGTTGACTGTCTGCCCCTGGGATGCCATTGAAATGGTGCCTACCGTGCAAGTGGCCCAGTATGTTGCGATTAAAGGCGGACCGCCGGAATACATGTACGCCAACTGGGATCGCCTGGTGATTCCCGCTCAGCGAATGGCCGAACTGGCCGCCGAAAGCGCCAAGTAGAAGCCGATCGAAAATCCAATTTCTCAGCGACGCCGACAGATTTCTGTCGGCGTTTTTTGTATGCTGCGGTCTGCTCTAGAAATGGTGCCCCCTATGCCCTTGCGAAGTCGCGAATGGTTCGCCGGTCGAGAAGAGCTGGCGTTTCAGCATCGTTCCGCCTTACGGGCGATGGGCCTTGATCCCGATTTCTACGCTAACAAGCCGGTCATCGGCATCGCCAATAGCTGGAGCGACCTCAACAACTGCAATCACAATCTGCGGCAACTGGCCGAAGCCGTCAAACGCGGGGTCCTGGCCGCCGGTGGACTGCCGCTGGAATTTCCGACGATCTCGCTGGGCGAAGAGTTCATGAAGCCCTCGGCGATGCTCTATCGCAATCTCATGGCAATGGACGTCGAAGAGACCTTGCGATCAAATCCCGTCGATGGCGTGGTCCTGTTGTGCAATTGCGATAAGACGACCCCGGCCCAGTTGATGGGGGCGGCGAGCGCCAATCTGCCGACGATTCAGCTCAACGGCGGGGCTCGGAGCGTCGGGAACTGGCGTGGACAACCGGTTGGTTCGGGGACCGACATCTGGCGCTATTGGGATGCGGTCCGCGCCGGCCAGATCACGCGCGAGGACTGGAGCGACCTGGAAGCCTCCATCTCGTGCAGCGCGGGGGCCTGTAACACGATGGGGACCGCCTCGACCATGACGTCCTTGTCCGAGGCCCTTGGCATGATGTTGCCGGGGATTTCCAGTCTGCCCGCTACAGATGCACGGCGGTTGACGGCGGCCGAAGCGACCGGACGGCGAATCGTCGACATGGTCCTGGAAGATCTCCGTCCGACAGACATTCTGACGCCATTGGCGTTCGATAATGCCATCCGGTTGTTGTTGGCACTCGGCGGGTCCACGAACGCCGTCGTGCATCTGATTGCTATCGCCGGACGACTCAACATCACGCTGCCACTGTCGCGGTTCGATGAGCTATCGCGGACGACTCCCTGGCTGGTGAATCTGAGTCCTTCCGGGAAGTTTCTGATGGATGATTTCCACGGGGCGGGCGGCGTACCGGCCGTCATGTCGGAAATCAAGCATCTGCTGAACCTGGAATGCAAAACCGTGACGGGACACCCGCTGGAAGCCAGCGTGACGCGCGCTCGATCGTTCAACAAAGAGGTGATTCGCCCCGCCGCCACGCCGTTGTCTCCACAAGGCGCCATCGCCACACTCAGCGGGACGCTGGCCCCCCAGGGCGCGGTGATCAAAGCCTCGGCGGCCTCTCCAGCCCTGATGGTTCACCGCGGCCCGGCGTTCGTGTTTCACGACTACGAAGACATGCTGCAACGGATCAACGATCCCGATTTGCCCGTCGATGCCAATAGCGTCCTCGTCCTGCAAAACGCCGGACCGAAGGGGGTCCCCGGGTTCCCGGAATGGGGGATGATTCCCGTCCCGCAGAAGTTGCTCGAACAGGGCATCACTGACCTCGTCCGCATCAGCGACTCGAGGATGAGTGGCACGAGTTTCGGCACGGTCGTCTTGCATGTGGCTCCCGAAGCCGCCGCGGGTGGTCCATTGGCCTTGATTCAGAACGGTGATCTGATCGAATTGAACGTCCCCGAGCGTCGCGTCGATCTGCTCGTAGAAACCGCTGAACTGGAACGGCGACGGCAAGCCTGGCGGCCACCAGTGAGTGCCCATTTGCGAGGTTATCCGCGGTTGTATATCGACCATGTTCTGCAGGCTGATGAGGGCTGCGATTTCGACTTTTTGAGACCGCGGAATGCCGAAGAGCAACGATTCGTACCGCCGTTGGTCGGTCGATCCTAATAATGAGTGAGTGACAGATGACTTTCAGCAAGCGAATGGCAGTTCTTTTCATATCGCCGCTGGTGTGGGGACTGGCAATCCTGTCACCGGCCACGGGGGCCGAAGGCGATTCACTCGACACCAAACTGCTGCCGATTATCCGCGCGCACCAGGGGCAAGTTGCGGTTGCAGTCAAGCACCTGAAGAGCGGTGTGGCCTTTGAATATCGCGGCACCGTGCCGATGCCCACAGCCAGCTTGATCAAGCTTCCTGTCATGATTGAAGCCTATCGCCAGGCGCATGAAGGCAAACTCAATCTGCAAAAAATGATCGCCCTGAAGGCGGATGACAAAGTTCCCGGTTCGGGTATTCTGGCAACCCATTTCTCACCCGGGATGAGTCTTTCAATTCGTGACGCGATTCAGTTGATGATCGCTGTTTCCGACAATACTGCCACCAATCTGGTCATTGATCAGATCGGACTACCCGCGACAACCGACTTGATGAACCGCCTCGGTTGTCCGAATACGAAGCTCAATGCCAAGGTTTACAAGCCGGAAACGTCACTGTCGCCCGATCGCAGCCAGCAGTTTGGATTGGGCAGTACGACCAGTTCTGAAATGCTGCGGCTGCTCGAATTGCTGCATCGGCGTGAACTGGTCAGTCCCGCCGCCAGTGATGCCATGTTGACACACCTGCGGGCCTGTGAAGACCGCGACAAGTTTCCCGCCGATCTGCCGGAAGGGATCAAGCTGGCTCACAAAACGGGTGCTGTCGGCGCTGTGCGTACTGACGCCGGATTGCTCGAAACACCCAGTGGAACGATTGCCCTGTGCGTGCTGACCAGTCACAACAAAGATCAACGCGGGGTTCCCGAGAATGCGGGTAATGTCCTGTGCGCGAATATCGCCCGGGCCGCTTACGACTACTTCAATTCGGATGAACCGACGGACGATTCGGATCCACAGGTGCTGCAAGTCGGGGCCTCGGGTGAACTGGTGGAAACATTGCAGCGGACACTCAATGCCCGTCTGAAACCGTCACCGAAACTGGCGGTCGACGGAGACTTCGGAACGACGACGCAGAACGCCGTGATCCGCTTTCAAAAGGATCGGAATCTACCCGCCACGGGGATTGTCGCTCCGGAAACCTGGCGGGCAATCGCCCCGCTCGTGCTGGAGCCCTCACCGGCGCCTGATCCCAAGATCATCAATGCGGAGGTTCTACCGAGACGGCCCCGTGATCCCGTGACGGGCCCGCCCATTGTCACGGCCAAAGCCTGGGCCATTGGCGATCAGACCACGGGCCAGATCTTGTTTCAAAGTGCGGGAGACGATCGTCTGCCGATGGCCAGTACGACCAAAGTCATGACTGCGCTGGTCGCACTGAATCTCTGCGGCAACGACCCCAAGCGATTGGACGAAATGATTGAGTTCTCGCACCGGGCAGATCGGACGGCGGGGACTTCGTCGGGGATCCATGCCGGCGAGCGGGTCGCGGTGCGAGAGACTCTGTATGGTCTGATGCTCCCTTCAGGAAACGATGCGGCCGTTGCCCTGGCCGAGCACTTTGGAAAACGCTGTGCTCCACCAGCGGATGTCCCCAAGACTCAGGATCCGCTGCTGAAATTTGTCGCCGAAATGAATCGAACCGCCGACAAACTCGGGCTGAAAAACACGCATTTCGTCAATCCGCACGGGCTGCCAGCCAAGTCGCATTATTCCTCGGCCAGTGATCTAGTGAAAATCGCCGCTGCCGCGAGTAAGCATGCCATCCTGCGCGACTGTGCCAATGCGCGCCAACACGGTTGCCAGCTCCTGGGCCCTGAAGGTTATCGCCGCAATATTGTCTGGAAGAACACCAACGAACTGCTGGAAATGGAAGGTTTTCAAGGGCTCAAGACAGGGACAACCAATGCCGCGGGCAGTTGCTTGATCTCCACGGGTGACTATCAAAATCGCAAGCTGATCGTGGTGGTTCTCGGGGCAACCTCCAGCGAAAACCGTTACCTGGATACTCGCAATCTGTTCAAATGGGCCTGGAACCAGAAGTAACTATCGCCCAGCCAAGTGTTCCAGCCGGCGTAAAATTGTCTGCAGTCTCCCCAGCACCCGCTGTCGATCGGCAAATATGCGTTGCTGAATCAGGAGCCAATCCAGCCAGGTCATGCCGCTCAGCAGCACGCCGCTGGCATCGAACGCCCGCAGCGTGCGGAGTTCCAGCAGCGAGAGGGGGTGCAGTGCCTGATAGCAGTTGATGGCAAAATCCCACTCGACGCGATCGTCTTCCACGAGGCTGCCCAGCAGCCGCGCGAGATCGGTCGTGACGTTGTCGGTTCGACAGGCGCCGGGATCGATCAATCCGGTCAACGCATCGCCGGTAAACAGCAAATGGTCGTGCCAGACATCTCGCAGACAGGGTTGCAGTGGAACGGTTGAACCACTTACGGATGCGAGCGTGCTGGCGATCTCGGCTGACAGTTCCCGGAAGTGCCGCCAGATTTCTGTGAGCAGCGTCCTGACCTCAAGGTCAGGGTAATTGTCGAGCTTCGGCCGAAACAGAGAGTCGCCGTCCTGCTGATAGTGCCGAACTGCTGCAGATCGTTCCTGCAGGCCCGGTGATGTGCCACTGGAGGTCGACGCAAACCAGACGTGTTCGCCGGAGCGGGGTGCGAACGTGCTGGCGGCCGCGTGCCACCGCGCGAGCACGCGCAGGGTCTCTTGCAAGCGGATCCGACTGGGTTGCTGGTGGAAATCGGCGACGCCCGGCATCCACGGTTCAAACTGCCAGAAGTGACCATCGACTTTCACCAGAGTCGACCCGGAACTCGATTTCAGAGGGACCGCAATCTGCGTCACTCCCATTTTCGAGGTCAGTTCCAGCAGCCGATGCAGGCCGGCCAGACGCTCCGGCTCAGGCGCGATCAGCGGCCAGCGTCGCAGGCTAAAACGCTGTTCCCCTACTTCGATACGGTAAATCTGGGCTCCGCTATACCCCTCATTTCCGATGATCGGCACAATCGTTGCAGCCGGATCATTCAGGAAGTACTGAGCGATAATCTGGCGACACCGGGGTATCGGATCGGAATGAAACGAAGATGCCACCATGTTTGAAAACATCACAGCGGATTTCACAAGACGTAAAGATGGGCGATTGACACAGATCTGCGGCGAATTCTACATTGTCCTGTAAGCGAAAGTTGAGGGCTTGGGCGATTTCGCGCAAAGTAGAGGATTTTGCCCATTCGTTCTGTTAGGATTGAAAAAAATCGTTTCGCGTTTGAAATAGATTCAAGTTCGGTGAATTGTGCAGATCTCCGCGGGGTGACCCGTCGGAATTATCAAAGTCGGGTCCGACTGCACTGGGCGCGTTTTCCAGTGATTCCCAGACTCAGGCTCTCGGTCGTGGTGCAACAGGATGGAGTTGCCTGCACCGGCTTCATGAAGAGGTACAGCATATGAGACGTCCCTTAGTCCGTTTTCTGCTGACGTTGGTCGTGGCCACGTCGGTATTGGGTGTCGTGCCCGCGACTTCCGAGGCCGGAATTATTCCCTGGGCATGGGATACGTTGTTCGGCCCCGTGGGCAGCATTCACGCGCGACATGTGTCGCGTTACAGCAGTTATGGAGCTGGCTGCTGCGGCCCTGCGGCCCCGGTCTATGCCGGCTATCGTGGCGGTTGGGGTAGCTATGGTGGCGGTTGTTGTGCGCCCGCTTGCAATAGCTGCGGCGTCGGTGGCTCCGCCGGTTATTCGTCCGGCGGCTGTTCTTCATGCGGAACAGGGTACGCAGGTGGCTACTACGACGGTGGATACGGGCAGTCCGCCTGTGGACCCGGCGGTTGCGCGAATGGCCAGTGCAATGTGAACTATCCTCCGGGAACCAACCCGTCAACGGGTAACTCGCCGGTCACTCCGGCTCCTGCGCCCGGTGCTGGCCCATCGCCCGGTTATGATAATCGGAATGCACCTCCGAGCCCCATGGGCTCGAACGATAATTTCGTTCCGCCCGTGACACCTGCGCCCGGTGGCGCTGCAAATACCGACGGATTTACTCCCGCCGCACCGCGAACTCCGGCTCCGAACACCGTCGATCCGACGCAGAACGATAACTATGTTCCGCCGAAGGTTGTGCCCCCCGCTGCTCCCGCGGCGGATGGAACGGATCCGGCCGCCACAGGGACGCCCCCCGTGGAACCGCGTCCGGTGACCCCATCGAAAAAACCACGCATCGGTGACGATGACGAAAAGGGGACCAGCGTTGGTCCGCGACTGGAATTGAACGAAAAAGTCACTTGGCGACCGTCAATCCAGCGAACTCGGACCTCACTGAGTGCCGTCCGCGTGAGTGCCAACGCCTACCGGTACGGTCTGTTTGCGAAGACCGCCTGGCGTTCAGGAACAGATACGGAATTGGCAAAGAAGTAAACGCTGATTCGTTAGACTTCCATGACAACAGCCCGGTTGCTCGCGCGAGCAACCGGGCTGTTTCTTTATTTCGCGACTCTGAATCGTCAGTCTGCGAAGCTTCACGCACTGACGCGGATGGAGGGCTTCATCGGGACTTCACGCGATTCACTCAACTGAGCGGCATGTTCCAAGGCCGACTCGAGTTGGCTGACCAGTTGACGTTGAGTCTCCAGCAAGGCGTCAGCCGCTTCCGCGAACTGGAGCTCGCGTTGCGAGATCGTTTCGGAACGACGTTCCAGCGTCGAGGTCAACTCTTCCAGGTCTTTGCACAGGCGGTCCAGATCAACCTGGAATTCGTGCTGCGCGGTCGCTGTCGTCGAAGGCCACGGAATGGATGGCATGGCCGGGATCGCTCGGGCCACAGGCTGTGCCGGTTCCAATGATCGGCGTCGCAATGCGTGCAGCAGCGCGTGTGCTCCGGCTCGACGTCCGCTCTGGAACCGTTCGACCTGATTCATCTCAACGTCCAGCCGATCAGCCAATTCCGTGGCCGACAGTTCGGACACCTGGGTGCTGGCCGGGTTGGGGAATGCCCCCTCGATCGCCACGTCGCGTCCGTGGTGCAGTGTAGCATCGACGATGGCAGTGGGGGGGAGCAGGGGAACGGCATGGGCCAGGAACTGGAAGGCACCGATTTCGATGCGATCGCCGTCACGCAGCCATTCGCCGTTGGTCAGTTCGCCATTAATTCTCGCCGCGGGTGCAGCCGCCAGGGTCTCGAACCAGACACCATTTTCGCGGGTCTGGATGAGACTATGAATGGCAGGGAAGTCCGAGCCGCCCAGACGCAGGTCACAACCGGCGCCCGAGCCAATAAAGAAACGCGGGCCCGAAATGGGACGTTGCGGAAACCGTGTGCGGCCTCGGCAAATCTCCAGCATCATCCGCGGAGCACGTTCCGGCGTTAAGGTCGGCTCCGCTGCAGTCGGCGGCAGTTCAGGACGGTCAGTCACCGTCATACAGTCAACCTCATGTTCGCAGGGAAAATAAAGTGAGCTGGACTGATCTCAAACCGCCCGAGTCAGCATCTCACTTCATTGATTTCGTCTACTTTCCTGCAACGCATGAGGCATTCATGGCAGACCTCTGCCAATGCTCTGATTATGTATAATCCGAGTGTTCACGTTTGCCCGGCCGGCAATGCTTAACAGCTAAACTATTCCGCGCCAGGGAATCGGTCGCCGATGGGATTGGACAAGCCCGCGAGACCTTGCCGCCTGTAAGGCGATCTGACACGAGATCTTGAGAAACCGTGACTCGCCTGGAGCCGATCCAAATTTTGCGTAGCGGAATCTCGTAAGAGTTCCGCAGCAGTCTCCAGACTTCCGGGCGGAACTCTCACGAGATTCCGCTACATGGGAATGCTCTAGCCGTCAATTTCCACGATCGCCTTAATCACGCCCGTTTCCGGTCGCGTGTAAGACGGAAAATCCGCAATCAACGAGTCCATCGAACTGCGGTGCGTAATCCACGGCCGGGTATCGATTTTCCCATCCTGAATCAACTTGATGATGCGTGTGAAGTCGGCTGGCAGCGCATTGCGCGAGGCCAGCAGCGTCATTTCTCGGCGATGCATCAACGGATGTGGAAAGTGAACTTCTTCAGTCGTGATGCCCACATAGACCAGCCGGCCCGTGTGCCCGACGTAGTTTAGTGCATTGCTCATTGACTTCGAGTTGCCGGTGGCATCCACAACCAACGTGTAGAGATGACCGTCGGTCAAATCCTGCAATTCCGAGAGGTTGTTCCCTTCCGCGGCGAACTTGACTGTGTGGTGAACCTGCATGGTGTGCTTGCAAAAATCCAGGCGTTGCTGATTCACGTCCAGCACGGTGATCTTCGAATTGGCGATTCGCAGGAACTCGATGGCCGATAACCCGATGGGCCCCGCCCCAATCACCAGCACATTCTCACCAGCCTGAGCCTGTCCGCGATTGACCGCATGACAGCCGATGGCCAGAGTTTCTACCAGGGCGAGTTGCTCGAACGTCAATGATTGAGAAGGGTGCAGTTTTCTCGCTGGAACCAGGAAACGCGGCCGCAGGCCACCGTCGATGTGGACGCCGAGAACCTTGAGCTCCTCACAGCAATTGGTGCTGCCACGCTGACTGGCGAAACTGGTTTCGTTGTTGATGTAGGGCTCAATGGAACAACGATCCCCGACTCGCACTTGCGTGACACCCGTGCCGATTTCCAGAACTTCCACACCCAGTTCATGGCCGGGGATTCGCGGATAGCTGTAGAACGGCATCTTGCCCAGGAAGCCGCTGATATCGGTGCCGCAAATGCCAACCCGGTGGACTCGCACCAACGCTTCGCCCGGTCCCGGTGCCGTCGCCTCGGGGATTTGAATCAGATCGAACTTGCCCGGTTTTTCGAGTTGTATCGCCTTCACAGTCACCGTTCCTTTGAATCTACTGAATCTACGAATTGCCGTGGGATAGCAGCCTGTCATATTCTCATAGACGACAGGCAGGAAGCCTATCCCACATGGGTGACTGGAAGTCTAGCGATTGTGAATGATTCGGGCTATGTTTCGCTTTTCCATTAGCGTTCGCTGTTGAGGCATGCAGTCGCGGACGCTTCGAGCTAGTATAAGGCAGGATGCACCCGCCACGTCGTTCGCAGTCCCGACTCCTTTACGACAGGAATCTTGCACGATGTCGAAAACCATTCGTATTGCCGCGGTCAGCTTTGCGCCTCCATTCCACGACCACCACAAGCTGGGCGTGAATCTGAGCTCCATCCGCGAGGTCGTCCTGCGGGTCGCACAACAGGAGCGGCCCGATTTCATGTGCTTTCCCGAGATCTGCTCCTGCTCGGGAAACGGTTTCAAGGCGGGCATCGGCGCGGCCCCTGAGATTGGTGCTTATGCAGCCGAAGTCGGCAAGCTGGCCAAAGAAGTGAATTGCGCCCTGATCATTCCCTGCCTGGAACGGTACATGGGGCAAGTCTTCAATTCGGTCCCGATTGTGAATCGCCAGGGACAACTGGTGCTGGTGTATCGGAAGAACTTTCCGACGATTGGCGAAATGGACGAAGGGGTCTGCCCCGGCTGGGAAGTCCCGGTCGCCGAGTGCGATGGCGTGCGGGTCGGGGCCGCAGTGTGCTTTGATGCCAACTTTGATCAGATTGGGGCCGAGTTGGAACGTCAACGGGCACGCGTCGTATTCTGGCCGTCGATGTATTGGGGAGGCCAGTTGCTGCAGCATTGGTCGCTGCGCTACGGCTTCTATACCGTGGCGGCTTATTCGCCGGAGAGCGCGATTGTCGACATGAACGGAAAGTTTCTCGCCAAGCGAGGGAACGACACATTGCAGGTCCGTCGCGGAAACCAGCCTCCTTGGGCAGTCGCCGAAGTCAACGCCGATCGCGAGCTATATCATCTGGACTTCAATCAGAATCACCTTCAAGCCATCCACGCCAAGTACGGTCCCGATGTGGTCATCGAAGTAGAGCAACCGGAAGGATTCTTCCTGCTCGCCAGCCGCCGCGACGGTTTGACCGTTGAACAGATCGCGGCAGAATTCAAGCTCGAAACGCTACGCGAATACCTCGCCCGCAGCGTCAAGCAACGCACGGAATTTCATCAACGGACGCACTTGCCACGGAAGTGACCGTCGTTAATGGGGAGTAATAATGCGCTCGCTTGCGCTTCGAGCTTGTATTCGCGGGCACTTCGTACCCGAGCCCTCAAGAACTCACTTACCCGTCGAATTGAAATCGCGCCCGTAGGTGGCCTGCATTTTCTGGCGGATTTTCTGGCGGTCGCCCAACAGCAATTGCCAGACTTGCTCACGCTGCATGGCACCGGCGGCGATGGCTTCGGCTTGTTTTGCCTTGATCTGAGCCTGGTTGGTTTGGACGTTCACATATTCCGGTTGCCAGGCGACGGTGCTCCACACGCTGTAATTCGAACTGCGATAGCCCGCGGGTTGGTACTCCACGTTGTACTGCAATCCACCTTGCAGCATTTTGACATTAATGGGCACGCCGCGGAGCGAGACGGCCAATGCACGCAGGTTCGAGCTGACAGTCGACCCCCACGTCAGCAGGTCCGGGTCGACGCCGCGAATCGGCAAGTCGTCGATTTTCTTGGCGTAGTTATCGTGCCACGTCGCCGTCTTGTTGTAATTGCCGCCCTTCTTGGCCATGGCTTCCAAGTCGTCCACGATCTGATTGACGGCGCCATAGTAGGTCCGGCTGGCATTCACCGTGGGTTGATTGGCATCGCCAGTCTTGGCCGTGGCGGCATCGCCGGGACTCGGCGGCGCGGGGGTGTCAGTCGAAGACTCGGACGGTCCCGGCATCAGAATCATGCTCATCACATGCCGTAGGCCGGCGTCCGACAACTCAAAGGTGATGGCGGCTGTCTTGCCGTCGGAGGTGACTTCACCGTTCTCCAAATCGTCCAGCGACGCCCCAGCTTCTTCCAACAGGTCGATCAGTACCGGCTTCAAATAGGGCTTGGCCACCTGGCTGACCACCGTACTGAAGTCCAGAAACACGGTCGCCGTGGTCTTCTCCGCGACTTGGATCCGCAATGTAACTCCACGCAGGGCATCGGTCAGATCGGCCAGCAGGTTCACCACATTCGGTTTGTCACGCGCCGCGGATGACGATTTGATGCGTTCACGCCACGACTTCGGATCCACCAGATCCTGGAAATCGAGTGCCAGGATCACATGTGAGTTGCTCGATCGAGTCACGACTTCCTGGAGATAGGGTGACAGCGAATTCTCGCCCCCTTTGTCGGATTCACGCAACCAACGTGCCAGATCCTGGCGATAGCCGGGGCTGATGACCCCGACCAGGCCGGGAGAAAGTTCGGCGAAAAACGAGTTTCTGCCCGTCAGTACCGCAGGATGGCCGGCCACCATCTGGATCCGGCCATGTTCATGTTCTGCCAGGCGGGTCATGGGGACCGGCTTCTTAAATGCCGCGACGCCATAGGAATTGGTGACACGGGAGTCTTCCGGATGGAACTCAAATGCGCGAACCAGGTAATCCACCGTGGGGGGAACATGCACCGATCCCGCCAGAAACTCGGTCTGGTGCTTTTTGGCCCATTGTTCCTGCTTGCCGCGCGGACTGTTCATCAAGTCCTGGACTTTCACAATAGCCAGCGAGTTGGCGGTGGCGGGCACGTGCTTGAGCGCCTGGCTCAATTCCACACCCTGGGCCTGAACACCGTGGGCAACCAGCACTGCTACGGTGAATACGAACGCGTGAATCAAGCGTGACATTGTTTCTCCCACCACTTGGAAATTGACGGATCTCTCAACAGGAGCATGACCTCAATCTCACCATCATAACCGCGCCGACTGGGTCCGCAACGCAATTCCACAAGGTTGCCCCTCACAAGACCGGGGAAAACATCCGACAAAAGTTTTCCGCCAGCACCGTTCGCCAGGGGCGCTGATCCCAACCCAGCAAAGGAATTCGCTTGGCGGAAGCTAAGTCCTGTTCGAACTGTTCCTCCAGGACGTCAGC
>CAMAVF010000177.1 GCA_945861445.1 Planctomicrobium piriforme
AGAGCCCGCCGGACGCACCGCGAGATGCAGTGGTAAAACGGAGTGACCGTGGAGTCCACGAGGAATTTGCGTGCCGTTGTCATATGCGGTGCCTCGTCCAATTCAACGGAAAGGTACGAGTGTTCCTTTCCCAATGGTCCATATTCTTCACAATTGGGTTTCTTGTGTCAAGCCATATGCCTGTCCTTTGATTCTCTTTGATTCTTTGATTGGAAGAGTGGCAGAACGATCGGAACGACGCTGATGTTGGTGAGGTGAGTTTAGAAGGCGTCGCTCTTATTCTTTTTCTCTTTTGCTTTCGGGGTGGCTTTGGGGGCGGGCTTTCCAGAATCCTTGGCGGCGGCGGTGATGTTGAGGACGCAGCGGAATCCCAGGTCGGGGGCGGCCTCAGTTTGAGGTTGGCCGGCTCGTTGCCAGACGGTCCAGGTTATCTTGCTCCCCTTGACGACTTGCAGCTTCGGTCCCTGGTATGTCTTGGGCCCGGTCGGGTTGCGAACGGTGCTGCCACCCGCGGCGACGTCCTTGCGATAGATGTCCGCGCTATACAGGTCCAGGCACCATTCTCGAGCATTGCCTGCCATGTCGTAGACTCCGTGGGGACTGACATCGCCCGCGAATGTCGCTACGGGATCCAGTTGACCGGGCTGACGGGGCTGGTGCCAGATGGGACGTCCGTTGCCCCAGGGATAGCTGAAGCCCTGGCTGCCACGGGCGGCTCGTTCCCATTGAGCTTCAGTGGGAAGTTCCTTGCCCGTCCACTTGGCGTAGAATTTGGCATCGAGAAACTTGATCCCAACAGCGGGGTTCTCGGGATTGCCGTCGTGGTTCGCGGCGGGATCCATGCGGCGCCCCTCTGACTTGCGGAAGAACTCGCGAAATGCATCGTGACGGGCGACCGTGACTTCGACGATATCGATGTAGTAGGGCGTTTCGAGTAACACGGAATGCTGCGGCGCTGCCTGTGGGTCGCGACCGTCGATCCCTTCGAGAAAGACACCTGGCGGGATCAGAACCATTTCTACGGGATCGCGTTCCAGCGTGATTCTTAGCGGCAACCCGGTTTCGGCATCGGTTCCGCTGCCCTCAACGATGGTCACGCCCGTGGGAAGCTGCCACCCGGCCGCAGTTGGTTCTGGAGCGTCTTGTTTGTCCGTGTCCTTTTCCTTAGTACCACCCGCTTTGCTTGCAGCTCCACCCACTTTACTTGCCGTCCTGGCGGATTTCGTTTCCGCATCATTCGCTGCGGGACGGACGGGATCTGGGGTAGCATGTGGATTCGGCGTATTGACTGGTGCGTTCGGTGTCTCGGCATCCTCCACCGCGGCGATTTGCAGAGTCGAAGAATCCAGTCCCGGCTCCAGTGCCACGACTTCGACTGGAGTTGGCGGAGCTTCTTGAAATTCTCCAGCAACCTCTGTGACGATCTGATCGGGATTGATTTCGAAGTCATCGGGACTGGGGGGAACGGGTTCGGTTTCCTCCTCGCCTGCCGTATTTTGCTGGCTAGAGGCTCCCTTCGCGGCAACCTGCATGGGAGCTGGCGGAGCAGGGTTGTGCTGAGGGACATTCGGAGCGGGTGCGGCCGCCGGGTTGGGTGCTGGGGACTTGCTGCCTCCCCCGCAGCCCGAACCCGCAACGCAGAGTCCCAACGTCAAAATCATCCAGACTGGCGAATGGAAACTCATATCATCATTCCGCATGCTGATTGCTGATTGTGCATTTCAAATCATTTCGAATGTCACGTCAGGCGGTGACCCTCGCTGTGGAGAAATCTGGTGCGCAGTGTGCGATCACCGATTATCGGCAGTCGTGGTTCCACCGCCGCCTTCTTCTTCCTTCAGGATCAAATACTCGGCCTTCAGCCCCGCCATGTGTTCTCGCCAGGCTTCTTCCAGCTTGGATCGATCTTCGCCGAACGCTTCGTCAAACAAGGAATTCAACAGATCAGGGTCCAGCACCAAATCGGGGGGCATTGACCGGAAACTGCCGAGATATTTGGCCAGTCCTTCGGAATTGGTTTGCATCAAGAAATGCATCAATGCCCAGGACATGTTTCCCGCCCGCATGGACTCGGACGGCGACACCGGGTTGTCGTGACAGCGGCCGGTGATGATATCGGTGATGGTGAAGCGGTCTGGATCCTGGAGAGACGCCTGATACCAGGCATTCCGCAGTTGCCCCAGATCTCCAATTTTCAGCCACCCCATTTCCGCGGGAAATTCGAAATAGGCCGCCAATCCGTCACGGACCCAGAGGGGTGCTTGAGACGGCACCACGCCGCAGTTGGCTGTGAACATGTAAGCAGCCTCACGGCTGACAGCTTCCAGCTCAAAGTTGTCGACACCGATCGCCATGAGTGCCTGGATGGTGACGGTCAGCTTTGACAAGTTACCCAACGTCAATGTGCTGAGATCCAGAGTTCCGGAACCGCCAGCCCCTGCTCCAGCACCCTCGCCCGGACCGCCACCCGGACGACCGCCTGCTCCTCCTGCACCACCAGCCTGTCCGCCGGTGTTTCGCTTTCGCGGTGCGTTGTAGGCCTTTTGAACATTTGCCTGGAGTTTCTTCAGACTGTCGAGCGACGCGAGCGGTGCGTTGGTTTGAGAAATGTAGAGCACGTTCGCGCCTGAGGCCCAGAGAACTCGGGAGTCGACAGGATTGGTCCGGGCCCCGGCAACTGCGGTGGTGGGTGGGGCGGCAGGAGAGAGCATCACCTTCAGGCGCGCGGTTGGGACGTGGACGGGCAATCCACGCTCGGCACATTTCATTACGAAGAGCTCCAGCAATTGCTCCAGCTGTTCGAGTCGGGCATCGGGTTTCTTCTTCTTCACCTCGGTCTTGTCGGCCGGCTTTTCAACCTCGGGGCTGCCCAGTAAGAAGTGAGCACTCTTGATGGTCTTGTAACCGGCCGCCGAGACACTCTTGATGTCTTCGGGGGTTTCGTCGGGCAGAGGTTTGGCAAGCTCCGCCTTCAGTCGTTTGATTTCGACAACGAAGGGATCGGCGGCATTGACCGCAGTGAGCTGATCGACAGCGCGATGAAATTCCAGGATGAGGCCATGATCCAGCGCCCAGGCAGCCACCTGCCGCAACCCGATCTCACTGCCTTTCGCCTTGACCAGTCGCTTCGAAGCAATTTGGTTCAAGGGGACCATTTCGATGACTTCAGTGTCCGCAGTTTGCGGCAGGTCAAAGGTCTGCTTGTTGGTATGCGTGAAGTTGATTGTCGGCAGCGTGCGGCTGGTGAGTGCCTTGCCCTGCAAAATGAACGAGAGATTCGTCGTCGGAACCTTGAAGACGACGATATCCGCATGAACGGTTGTGGTGGTGGCCCACACGACCAGCAGGAGACTGGCCAAGGCTGCTCTAGTTCGCATCTGGATGTTCCGTTTCAGACCGCACTCCAATCGAGATTAGAGTCGAATTTCGAAATCGCTGCTGTTGCTGGATGGAGGCGAATGTCCCCCTCCGAAATCTCGCAGACCCGCGCGGCCAGGGATCATCGCCGCTTGCTGCCACAGACATTATTGCAACATACCGACCGCAGGAACACAAGCAGTAACCATTGCGGCCACTGCAAAACGACTGTTAGACACCTTTCAGATACGAATTGACAGAAATCGCGGTCCCTCATAGACTCCCGCGCTTAGGTCACTACCAAGACTGTTTTTATTTTCGGCGAGCGTCTGGCTGCGTTGTCGATCCGTACACGGACTCGTTTACGGATTCGGTCGTCCGTCAACCCATGTTCTCAATCTTCTCCCCTTCATCACACTGAGGAGCAACTCCTTGAACACAGCACGGCCAATGCGCTCGTTGCTGCTGCTATTGAGTTGGGGGTATTGCGCGCTGGGTCTGGTGGGTTGCGAGGTTTTCCCGCAAAATCCTGCGAAAGTTGCGACATCGGAAGCGGGTCTGCCCAACATCAAGGTGCCCCCCGATTCGATCGAATTGGAGATCATGTTTGTCGAACGACCCACGGGCGACCGCCTGATGGGTGACGTTCTCTGGAACGAAGTCGACACGATCCTCAACATGGAAGCCCAGGAACAGCGGGACCTGGCCCGCAACGGGTTTCGAATTGGCAACGCGGGATCGCATCCCCCGGCGGCCCTGCAGCAGTTGCTGGAAATTCGTGCCAAGCCGAAAGAAGGCGAAGTCACGGCTGTTTTGGATTCCGACCAGCGTTTGCAGGGGAACCGCATCTTCGTCAGTTCCGGCAATGAAACTCAGATTCAATTGAACGACCTCCCCTATGAGAGCTTCGGGTTCAAGCTGTTCGCCTCACAGAACACTCGAGATCCGGAAGTCAGGACGTTCAACGGTGCCCGGTGCTTGTATCGGGTGTCGGTCCGTCGCGAGCAACCTGGCTGGGCGCGATTGGAATTTGTCCCGGAAATTCACCACGGCATTGAGCAATTGCGTCCCACAGCCAGCACCGATCAATGGGAATTGAAGTCGCAGGCGAACATCGAAAAGCTGTACGCCCAGCGTTTCACGTTGATCCTCAACACAGGCGACATGGCCCTGGTCACCGGACGACCTGACTTGCCAGACTCCGTCGGGCATCGCTTTTTCACCGGCCCGGTCGGGAATGACGGCGTACAGCGCATGCTGATCGTGCGACTGGCACGAGTCTCCGCACCCGATTCGGCCCCCTTCGTGACTGCGTCTCGGCCGTAGGGCCTGTCTGGCGTTACTGCACATCAAGGGTGACGTGTCATGGGTTCGGTCCTGCGGTTATTGATGCATCTGCCGTTTGTGAAGCCGCTGATGCGCTTCCTGCTGGGGATGATCGCCGTTCCGGTATTCCGCATGTTTCTGCGTCATGTCGTCCGTCTCCGAGACATGGACGAGGAACTCGAGAAGGACCTCGAACAGTGGTTCAAGGGATCGCTGATTCTGCTGGCTGCGACCAGCAATATGGAAGCGTTTCTCTTCGACTGGATTGCTCACAGCCCCGACGATACCGACTTTATTAAGAATCCCCTGATCTTGGCGGGCCGCTTGATGCTGGCCGTCGGTGTGACGGAACTGATGCCCGATCAGGCGCTGTTCACAATCATTCACGCCAACCCGCCACCCTTGAAGCCGATCAAGGACAAAGGCTGGAAAGCCTGGCGCAGACAGGCGGCCTGGATGTTCAAGGGGTTGCTCTGCAAGCATCTCGACCGATCCTCGCAAGTCTTCGCTATCATGACGGCCATCTTCCCTGGCACGGTCGGTTGGGTCTGCTATGGGCTGGCGATCACGCAGTACTTGATCATCGGTTTGGTTACGTCGCGCGACCGGGCTCTGGATGTGCTGGGAGAGTTTGAAAAGCAGGTCCAGTTGCAGCGGGAATGGCTGATTGACGAACTGCGACTGCACCAGAAGGCCAACCCGTCCGAATTGGTTGACGACTGGTATCCGATTGAAAGTCGCATAGCGAAGCCACCGGTCGAGGCGGCTTCCCCGGGAACGAAGACTTCCAGTTGAGCGGTTTGACTTAACGGATGCGCCATCACGGAGTGATGAGCAATCCCAGGCGAGCGTCCGGCGTAAGCCGGATGGTTGTTAGCGACTCACATTAATCACGTACCAATGGCTTTTTTGACTGGCTGCATCCGCATTGGTGATTTGACCCGTGCCGTTTAGAACAGTCGAAACTCGCCCAAAACCATCCGGCTTACGCCGGACGCTCGCCTACGAAGAGGCGTAAGGCCAGCCCTTCGGTCTCAACCCACGGGCAGGTACTCTTTCAGCACTGCCCGGACTTCGGCCTCAGGAGCGTCCGTCACTGTTTCGACATGCCCCAAACGCGTCGGCAGCACGAACCGCAGTTGGCCGCCAACCGCCTTCTTGTCCAGTCGCATGCGGTCGATGACGTCATCCGGATTGAGCCGACTGGTGGCCGGCAGCGTGGTCGGAATATTGAGTGCTTCCAACAGCCGTCTTTGACGCGCGGTCAGTTCGGCATCGATCCGTCCCATGCGTTCCGCCAGTCGGCTGGCGTAGAGCATGCCGATCGACACGGCCTCGCCGTGCGACAGTTCGCCATAGCCGCACAAGGCTTCGAACGCATGCGCGAAGGTGTGCCCGTAGTTCAAGACGGCACGTACGCCGGTCAGTTCGAATTCGTCCTGCTCGACGATATCCGCCTTTAACCGGCAACTCCGGGCCACGATATGCCGCAGGGCATTCCCTTCTCGCTCATTCAACTCGGCGACGTGTTGTTCGAGGTATTCGAAAAACACGGCATCCAGGATCACCCCGTATTTCACCACTTCAGCCAGACCGCCGCGGTATTCTCGATCGGGCAGCGTCTTCAGGACCGAGGTATCCAGGTACACACCGATCGGCTGATGGAAAGCACCGATCAGATTCTTGCCCTTGGGATGATTGATCCCGACCTTCCCGCCGACGGAACTATCCACCTGGGCCAGCAGCGACGTGGGAACTTGCACGAACGGCAGGCCCCGATTGTAGGTCGAGGCGACAAAGCCGGCGAGATCTCCCATGACTCCACCGCCGACTGCCACGATCACCGTCTGACGATCGGCCTTCAGATCGACGAGTACATCATAAATGTGACTGGCCGCAGCCAGCGTCTTGGTTTGCTCGCCGGGATCCATTCCCACGGTGTGGCATCGCCACCCGGCGGAACGCAGGCTCAAGGAGACAATCGCCGCGTGCGATTCCAGCACATTACGGTCGGTAATGATAACCGCCGCCCGCCCCTGGCGCGGGTAACCGCGGCGGACCAGCCAGCTGTTCATGGCCTCGGCAACTTGATCCAACTGCTGGCTGGCAATCACAATTTCGTAGCTGCGCTGCCCCAGCGTCACTTGCACGCTTTGATCACACGACACATTACACACAGACAATTCCCCTCTGACCCAAAACTGGCTTCAGACCTGAGCGCAAGTCTGAGCAATTCTATTATGACAGTTTACAGACCGCTTGTCAGCCGCTAAGCGACGCTACGAGATATCGTCACGACGGTTGCTGAGAGGGTGAGGCTCCTGCCGAACTGCTCAGTCTCTCGAAGCCAATTAGACTTTGGCGGTTCGGCAGGAGCCTCACCCTCCCAGTGAGCGGTACAGCGCCAACGACTATCGGCTGTACCAGGCAATCAAGCGTTCGATATCTCCCAAGCGGGCGAGTGTCCGGACTCGCGAACGAAAGCTGTATTCGCCCCACAAGGGAGAGTATCCATGATGATGATCGGCGATGGCCACGGCTTGTTGCAGATCTTCCAGCGTCAGGGCCTGACGCTCGGCACTGGCCGCAATCCACCGAGCAATCCATAGGATCGATGGCACAATCAGCGCGAGACTTTGAAAACCTTCGACGAACGGGACGTTGTAATACGCCGGTCCGAAGAAGTGCAGGCCCTGAATCTTGACCCGGAAATAGCGAGTCAACAATTCTTCAGCACCGACTGGCAGACCTCCAAACGGTTGTTCGAGTTGAGCAAACGGCACTTCGCGGAGGATCGTCTGCAGTGCAGGGACCTTGCCCCGCCCGCGTGACAGCCGGATCGCCGACTTAAACAATTTCCAACGACCGCTCCATCCCGCCCGGGCCTCCACCGACGTGTCCTTGCGAGCATACTGACCCGCCAGCAACCGGAAATGCGTTCGGCCAATGCGTGAAGGTTCGGGAAGTGTGCTGAGGTCGGTGGGAACTTCGGGCTCGGCCGCTGACGTGATAATGTCGAGGTATTCCACCAGACGGTCGCCTCGAATCTTGTCGAATCTCGATTGTCCCACCAGATTGACCCAGAACAAGGCCCGTAACAGGCGAACAAGAAAAGTGCCCTGCGGCGTCGCGAAGGCCTGGTCCAGTGCCGTGACCAGGTGCCGGGTGTCTGGCCAGTCGAGGGTCTCGCGGGAAGTCAGTTCGGGGGGCGGCGTCTGGTCGGCATCGTCGGGCACCAGCAGTCGTTCGATTTCCCGCAAATCTCGTTGAGAATCCACCAGACGGCGGCCCTTGTTGGCAACGACCGAAGGGCAACTGAAACGCAGGCTGACGGTGACCGATTTCCCTGCCGGATGCAGCGCATAGGGATAAATGCGACATGCCAGTGGCTTGGCGGCTTCGCCGAACTTGCTGTGGATCCGGCACAAGCCCTTGTCATCCAGGAACACGCAGGCCCCATCTTCGCGATTGGCCAGGCGGTAACGGCGATTCCAGACCGGCCCGGAATGCCACACGAAGATCGGCTGGCCCACTTCGAAACCCGGCAGGCCGCGCCAGCCCTGCTTGACGATCCGCTCGAACTCCTCACGACTTAACTCAATCGCATGTTGCTTGCAGCAGCCCCCACAATTGTGACAGCTCCAATTTTGCAAAGTCGGCAATTCAAGCGGCAACATGCAAGTCTCAACTATTTCACAAGCGGCGGACGAGGGGTGGAGCGGACGGTAGACCATTATGGGAGTTTTACAACTTGAATTGTAGGGGCGACCGCAGTGTCTCTCGTCCACGACGCCCATCCCACGCCAAACGCGACAGACATCCGCGGGGTCGTTAAACTACATTTCGCTGATCGTTCCCACTAGTTTCGTTGCAACAGACTGCCGTCCCATGTCCCGCAATAACACGCGCCGCGGATCATTTCGATCTTCCAAAGCAGATCCTCCCGCAACGCCCCTGGTCCGTTTGCAAAAAGTGCTGGCCGAAGCCGGAGTGGCCTCACGACGACATTCCGAAGCCATCATTCTGGAAGGCCGAGTCTCCGTCGATGGCCAGACCGTCACCGAATTGGGCCTGAAGGTGGATCCTCTCGTCCAAAAGATCCAGGTGGATGGCCAGCCGATTCACGCCGAGCGGAAAGTGTACTACCTCGTCAATAAGCCGGAAGGATTTCTGTCGACCAACGACGATCCCGCCGGACGGGACCGAGTCATCGACCTGTTGCCCAAGACCAAGGAACGTCTTTACCCAGTCGGGCGTCTCGATGAAGCCAGCCAGGGGCTGATGCTGGTGACGAACGACGGGCCGCTCGCGAATAAACTGCTGCATCCGCGGTACGGCGTTCCCAAGGTATATCGCGTGCAAGTCGCCGGACATCCCGACCGCGAGGCCCTCGATACGTTGCGGACGGGCCAGGAATTTTCCGACGGGAAGTTCCACGTCGAAGCCTTCAAAATCATGCGAACCCAGGGGGACAGCACCTTTCTGGAAATCGTCTTGAAGGAAGGTCATAATCGCGAAATTCGTCGCTTGTTCGCCCGCATCGGTCACAAGGTCCTCAAGCTGCAGCGCATCGCATTCGGCCCATTGCGGCTCGGCCGCCTGGATTTGGGTGAGTTTCGCCATTTGACGACATTTGAAGTCCGCCAGTTGAAGCAAGTCGCCGCCGGGCAAAAAGTGATTGGCGAAGCGCCTTTGGATAAACCGGAACTCCCCGCAGCACCGAAACCCACCAAACGACCTCGAACATCCTCTCGAAAGCCCCGTTCATAATGACTGCTCCCGCGATCAGTTTGCCCGGCTGTGTCCCGACTGCCTGCCAGCAGGCGGTGCCGATTGTGGCACACGACCAGTTGGCCAAGGGAACCTATCGCCTGCGGCTGGCCTGTCCCGAGATCGCCCGGCAGGCCCTTCCCGGCCAGTTCTTCATGATTCGCGAGCCGAACCGGATCGACCCGCTGCTCGGGCGTCCGTTCGCCTTATACGACACCTATCTGAATGCCCAAGGTGAACCGGCCGGTATTGAAGTCGTCTATCTGGTTGTGGGCAAGATGACCAACCTGATGAGCACGTGGCGCGTCGGGGACCTGGCCGAAGTCTGGGGCCCGCTGGGAAACGGCTTTCCGCTGCCCCCGTCGGGACGGCTGCTACTGGTCGCTGGAGGGATCGGCCAGACCCCATTTCTGGCGATCGCTCGGGAAGCCCTGGGGGGCCGCCAATACGGCCAACCACAGCGCCGTCCCGCAGGAAAACCGCAACAGGTCACACTCTGTTACGGAGTCCGATCTCAAGAATACCTCGCCGGCTTGGAAGATTTCGCCGCGGTAGGTCTGGATGTCCAGATTGCGACTGACAACGGCACCCGCGGCCATCACGGCTATGTGACCGACTTACTGCGAGCCCAACTGGACACAATCGTACCCGACACCACCGTCTATTGCTGCGGACCAGAGCCGATGATGCACGCGGTGGCCAAGCTGTGTGCCGAACGCAACGTAACGTGTTATTTGTCGCTGGAAAGTCCAATGGCCTGCGGCTTCGGAGCCTGCTTTAGCTGTGTGACGAAAGTCCGCCAACCCGACGACACCTGGGATTACCGCCGCGTGTGCGTCGAAGGCCCGATCTTCAATGCCACGGATTTGTATGTCGAGGATTTGCCCAATGGATCTCGATAACGACAAGATTGATGATGCAGTACTTGCTCTACTTCTACTGGGCCTGCATGATGGCGCCCGCGCGTGGAAGGGCTTCGACTGGGATGCAATGAATCGCTTGTTTGAACGCGGCTACATCAGTGATCCGCGCGGCCAGACCAAGTCCGTCGTGTTCACAGAACACGGATTGGAACAAGCAGAGAAACTGCTCGAAACATTATTCGGCAAGAAGGCTTAATCAACATCACTCGCGCGGCACACGCCGGGTTATGCGGCTGATACCAAGGGGGCGGATGCAAACATGGACCAGATGTCACGGCGACTCGCAATAGGCTGCCTCGGTGCGTTTGCTTGCAACACATCCTTCGCAGAAGCAGCCGAAACTCCGAAACCAGACAGCAAGAGTGCATTGACTGCAGAACCATTTCCAATCGTCGCATTCCGCAAGGATCAGAGGAAACTCGTAGGGATTGCGGCGACACGTTTCGCCAAACGGTTTGGTATTAAGGGCATCTTGGAACAGGAAACTAATCCGCGCTGCTGCGTTTGGTTTGAAATTGTTGGTCGTGCGAATCCAGGTTCAGAGGGTTGGTTCTTCGTTCATCATGCTGGCGGCTCACTGTGTTATGCGACGGACGAAAAACAACTCGACGCGGCAGTGACTGCCCTCATTGCGTGTGCTGACAAACGAGAGAACAACGGACTACTGCCAATCGGCATTTCAACGTCATTCTCGGTCAACCCATTGACCTAACAGTTCATCCCGACGTGTGCCGCAGTCAAGTTAAATAGTGTATTCAACATTATTCGTATCGCACGTGCGGGTGAACGACTTGGGCGTTAGGCGGAGAAAGGCGATTGCGGATGGCTTACTGGCTTGCAGGATTCTTCGCTCAACCGGTCATAAGAAAGCCAGTCAACCTTCCGGCAGACGCGAGTTGGCGGGAAATCTCGTCGCCTTTCATCGGAATAGGAGTGCGCCTCGAACACCTTATTGGCGAGCAGCCAACACCGGAAGCTGTTAAAGAAATCGCCCGTGAGCTTGGTCTTGAAGAAAGCGTATGTTGGTTGTACCTCACCTATACATGTTGGGCTGGCAAGATCGACTTCGTTTACGGTCTTGGTATGCGAAATGGGGTCCCATTTGGGCCACTTTCCGAGTCTGAGCAGGGCAGAACAGAGCTTGTATATACCAATCTCATGTCACATTTGGGTCTCTTGCCCGAACAGGCGATGCAGTTCGAACCTTTTGAGCGAGGATACTGGGAAAAGGCCCGGCCGAGCTGGAGGTCTTTTCCTCGCTGACTGTTGACGGACTCGGGCGGACAGCGCATTGTGTCGGTTCAAGTCGGATGCGTTTCGCGATGATCCGTTGGCATCTTGCAGGAGGAATTGCATGCGGTATCAGCGACTGTCGGAGTGGAATGAACGGTGGAGATCGCACACGGTCGGGACTTTCTGCCTGATCATGGTCGTCGTAGCGACGGTCTGGAATTCCTTTGCCTGGACGGGGGCGAATGCGGCGTTTGGGCAGGATGCGGATGCCGAGGCGGCGGCGATCCGGCAGTATAATCTGGCGGTCGGCCTGCAGAATAAAAAGCTGTTTGTCCAGGCGGGGCAACGCTGGACCGCGTTCATCCAGACCTATCCGCAACATGTCAAGCAGGCCCATGCCTGGCACAACCTCGGCATCTGTCAGTTGCAGGATCAAAAGCTGGCCGAAGCGGTCGTCAGCTTTCGGAACGTGCTGACGAAATTCCCCAAGTTCGAATCGCTGGATGCATCCCGCTTCAACCTGGGACTGACTCTGTACAATCAGGCGTTGGCCTCGAAGAAGCCGGAAGATTTCAAGACGGCACTGGCCGAATTCGCGGCCGTGCCCGCCAATCACGCTCAAAGCAAGCATGCCGCCGCCGCGACCTTCTACCAGGGGGAATGTGCCTATTCTTCGGGTGACCTGCCGGGGGCCGTCGTCGCCTATCAGAAGTTCATTGCGACCTATCCGCAAGATCCGCTGCTGGCGCAAGTCTACAACGCGCTCGGGACGACTCAGCAGGAACTCACAAAGGATGCCGAGGCCTCGGCGACGTTCCAGGCGGTCGTGCAAAAATTCCCGCAGGATCCGCAGGTCAATGAATGGAAACTGCGGTGGGCCCTGTCGCTGTTCAATGAGAAGAAGTATCCGGAAGCGGAACTCCTGCTGGTGGCGTTGACGGCGGTCAAGGATTTTCCGCTGGCGGATTTCGCGTTGTTCCGGCAGGCTCAAAGTGTGCAACTGCGCGAGCAATTTCCGCAGGCCGCGGCGCTCTATGAGTCACTGCCGACAAAATTCACCGCGAGCAAGTACAAGGGGCAGGCGCTGCTGGGGGCGGGGAAGTGTTGGTTCAATGCGCAGCAGTTCGCCCCCGCGCTGGCCACCTTGACGGCGGTGGTCACGCAGAAACTCGACGAAGCTCCCGAAGCCGCATTTTGGGCCGCTCGATCGCAGTTGAAGCTGACCAAACCGGTCGAGGCCCTGGCGTTGCTGGATCAGGCGCTGGCGGCGTATCCGCAGAGTGAATTCATTCCGCAACTGACGTTCGCTCGAGCTGACGCCATCTACGAACAACCGCTGCGACGTAAAGAGACCATCCCGCTGTACCTGGCCTTCGCCGCGAAGTATCCCGATCACGAACTGGCTCCGAAAGGGGCCTATATGGCCTGCCTGACCGCGCTGCAGGTCGAGGATTTCCCCGCGGCTCAACAGCATGCGGCCGCTTTTCTGGCCAATGCCAAGTTTGCCAAGCACGCACTGACCCCCGACGTCTTGTTCGTCGCAGGGGAAAGTCTGCTGTTGGCCGTGCCCCCCGAGGCTGCCAAGTCCGAACCGTTCTTTCAACGGCTGATCACCGAGTTTCCGCAGCATCAACTGACTCCCCAGGGACAGGTCCGAATCGGGTTGGCCAAGCACCTGGCGAAGCAACATGACGCGGCTGTCGCCTGGTTGACTCCGATCATCGGAACGCTTAAAGATCCGGCCCTGCTGGCGGAAGCACACCTGCTGGTGGGCCGCAGCCACAGCGACGCGGGTCGAGCTGAACCGGCGGTCGTGGCGTTTCGAGCGTCCCTGGCCGCGAAACCCGACTGGGTCCGTGGCGATGAAACGCTGCTCGCTTTGGGAATCACTCTGCGCAACTTGAAAAAGCTGCCCGATGCGGCGACGGTCCTGACCACGTTGACGACTGCCTATCCGCAAAGTCCTTATGTGGATCAGTGTCTCAATCAACTGGGTGAACTGGCTTATGAGCAAGGTAAGTACGATGACGCGGTGGTGAATTATCGCGCGCTGGTCACCCGGTTCCCGAAGAGCGAACTGGCGGCTGCCGCACAGTATGGAATCGGCTGGTCGTTCTATGCCAAGGATGATTTCGCTCAGGCCGTGGCGAACTTTACGACACTGTTGACCACTTATCCCGACAACCCGATTGCGGTACGCGGCAAGTACCTGCGCGGGCTGGCGAATCGGCGGTTGAATCAGTTTGAACCGGCGA